>CAZWOV010000033.1:0-11610 GCA_964635645.1 uncultured Planctomycetaceae bacterium
GACGCGGACGACGAGTCGGTTGACGATGACGACGATGAATTTGATCCTGACGCGCCGCTTCCCAAACCGAAAAAAGTCGGCGGTTCCAAACTTGAAACGTCGGACGGCGTTTTGCTCTCCGCGACGTTTTTCCCCGGCAATCGCGGTAAAAAAACAATTCCGGTGATTCTTCTCCACGACTGGAACGGCGAAAGGAAGGACGTTCTTACTCTTGCGGAAGAGCTTCAGGCCGCGGGCTGCGCTGTTCTTGTTCCGGATCTTCGGGGACACGGCAAGAGTAATCGAATTCTGACGGGTCCGGAAAATACGGAGGAGATTAAGGCCTCCAAACGCATGACGTTCCAGGATATGCAGGCCGTCGTCGGCGGGGACCTTCCGGCATTGAAGAAATTCCTCATGCAGCAGAACAACGCGGGCGAGCTCAATATTGACAAACTTTGCGTCGGCGGCGTCGGATACGGCGGAATGATGGCCGCCTATTACGCCAATGCGGATTGGAATCCGATGGTTAAGCGCAAGAAGGCCAAATCTTCGCAGGGAGACGTTAAGGGGTTCTTTATCGTCGGTCCGCCCAAAAACGTCAAGGGGATTCGTTTCACGGATACTTTTTCATATCCCGCCTGGGCCGCGCAGATCTCCTGTCTTGTGGTCGGTTCCGATTCCCAGAAGAAGCCTGTTCTGGCTATGCAGAATCAGTTGAAGAAAGTTTGCGGAAACGACGCGCTTGACCGCTGCAAATTTATTACGGTAGAAAGTGAAAACGACGAGAATGCCGCCGGGCTGATTCAGAATCCCGATTCGGACGCCGTTCAGAACATTCTGGCGTTTATTGACGTTCGTTTCATTCAGCGCGATATTCTCTGGAAATCCCGTTAGTCGGGAGATTCCGTTAGTTTGGGAATCCCGCAGGTCGGGGAATTTGCGTGAGCGAAGCGGAAAAATTAAGAGTTGGGACGGTTTTTGAGCGGAAAACCGTCCTTTCTTATTTTTAAATATTTTCCGCCCGTTTATAGAGTTGGTTTGCCGGAGCGGATGGAAGGATAGGAAAATCAGGAAAAATCGTCTGCTTTCAGGTTTAATTTTTATTTAAACGGGAAACTTTGCCAAATTTTCAAAAACTTTTTAAATTTTTGGCGGGCGGGGGCTTTCATTTTTTTTAGTTTCGGATTATCATATGAGAAGAGAAAGTGGATAAATTGATCTTTGGATTTGAATAACCATTGAAATATTAATATAGAGGTCGCTCATGGCAGTGAAATGGTACTACAAAATGGCCGGTCAGGAGATTGGTCCTTTCACCTCCCAGCAGTTGAAAAAGTTAGCGGAAGAAAAGCGAATCGCTCCCGACGATCCGGTTCGTCGCGATATTGATACGGATTGGGTGATTGCGAAAGATGTGAAGGGTCTTTTTCCGCCGGAAGCGACCGCTATTCCGATGGGCTCCGCTGTTCCAGCCGCGCCGGTGAAGGCCGTGCCGGTCGCGCAGGTTGTTCCCGTTGGCGCGCAGCCCAAATCGGCGCCGGTTCGAGCCGTTCCGCCCGTAACCGCCGCGTCTCCGACGCAGACTTCAGAAAACGGCGGCGCATCGGACCCGGTTTCCGGATTGTCGTTTGATTTTGAAGCGTCTTCGTCTCAGAAAGCGTCCGCCCGCGGCGTCGCGTCGCGTCACGCGGCTTCGGCCCGATCCGCGAAACGCGGCGTTTCCAAAGCGTCCGTTTCCGCGGAGGAGGAAGATACGGAAGAAAAGCCGCCGTTGACGAAAAAGGAGATTCAGAAGCGGAATTTCATTATTTGCGCGATCGCCATGGGCGCCGTGATTCTTCTGGCGGCTCTGATTATGATTATTGTTTCCTGTTCAGGCGGCGATAAACCGGCGACTTCTCAGGGCGAATCCGCCGCGGTTCCGCTGGAAGAGGGCGAAGTTTCCGAATCAGAAGGAGAAAACGTTTCCGGCGAAGACGGCGCGGACGATTCCGCCGACGCCGACCAGGCAAACGGCGAGGAAGAGCATCCGTTTATTCCCGGCGAGTGGCTCGAAGCCGGCTATCGTTGTCCTCTGGATGAAAAAGGCGGTAAACCGAAATCCTGTACTTTTGGCAGTATGCAGATTATGGTCAAAAGGATCGAAGCGGTTCCGTTGCGGGAGTGGAATCCCAAAACCCGCGCGAAAGAGAAAGACAAGAAATGTTGTTTCATTAAGGTTGAAGTCAAAAACGTCAATAAAGACGGCAAGCTGATGGACGTTCCGGGCTGGGGCGCGAATGGGAGTTCTTCCGTGAAACTGTTCGACGATAAGGAAAATCTCTACAAAACGTTGAAATATCAGGTTCCGGGACAGGCGGACCGCAACGATCAGAAGGGGCCGGACGATTCGTTTACGGACGTTTTGGTATTCAACGCGCCCAATCTGCAAAAGGTTGAATTTTTACGTCTGGTTCTTCCCTCCGCCATTAAGGGCGAAGACGACGCTCTTCTGTTTCTGCCGAAAGAATTTCTTTTGAAGAAAAACGAAGAAGAGGGCAAGAAAACGGACGCGCCCGACGATGAAACGCAGGACGCGGAGAGCGCCGAAGGGACCGAAAAGAATAGCGACGCGGCGGAAAACGGAGAAACGGCGGAAACGTCTTCCGATGAAAAAGACGTTGAAAAGCCGGAACCGAACGCTCTTGCCGACAGCGCTTTAACCGACGGAGATCGTTCCGGAGAATCCCGCGATTCCGACGCGCCCGCTCCGCCGGCGGTCGGTTCCGAGGCGAAAGAGTTGGACGACGCGGCGAAGCAGGAAGAGGAATTGGACATATTTAATGATCCGAGTTTGAATCAGTAGTTTATGTATTGGGGATTTAATACGAACGGACTGGCCCATCACTCAATTGGCGATGCGGTCAGTCTTCTTTCTGAAATTGGCTACGCAGGAATTGCGGTAACGCTTGATCACGATCTTCTTGAGCGGCGGGACGGTAATTTTTCCTGGAGGACGGATCCCTGGTTTATTGGCGATTGCGTTCGTGCGCATTCCCTGGAGAGCGTCGTTGAAACGGGCGCCCGGTTTCTTTTGAATCCGTGGAAAAAACATTTTCCGAATATGCTTGATCCGTTGCCGGAAAATCGGCGATTGAGGATGAGCTACTATTTTCGGGCGGTCGAGCTTGCGGCGATTCTTCACAGCGACTGCGTTTCCGTCTGGTCGGGCGGCGCTCCGACGGATGAGAACGGAAATTTGTCGGAGAGCGAGAACGTTCTCTGGAAACGGCTTGGCGAAGAACTGCGGATTCTGGTTGATTTCGCAGGCGAAAGAAACGTTCGGATTGCGTTTGAGCCGGAGCCGGGTATGTTCGTGGACACGACGACGCGGTTTGAAACGCTCTTGGAGTTTGCGCCGGAGGAGCTTGCTTTGACGTTGGACGTAGGGCATTTGTTTTGTCAGAACGAGCCGATTCCGTACTGGATTTCGCGTCAACGGGAACGACTGGTCAATATTCATTTTGAGGATTCTGTACGCGGTATTCATGAACATCTCTTTCCGGGCGAGGGCGGGATTGATTACGCGGAGTTTTTCACCGCGTTGGATTCCATTTCTTATTCCGGAGGCGTTTTTCTGGAGTTGAGCCGGTCCAGCGCGTCGGGGGTCGAAACGGCGGTTCGCGCGTTTGAGTTTTTGAAAAGGCGCGGTTTTCAGCGGTAAAGGAACGTTGGGCCGAGACCAGTTGGGGCAGTCGTTTCAAAAGGTTTGGGATTGCCGTCGGGTTATCGTAAGAAAAACGCGCGGGAATTGGCGCGGCATGATTCGGCGGGACGTCTGAAAACCATGAAGTTGCTTCTTGCGGAATTTTGGAAAACGCCGGCCGTCGGTTTTGCTTGCGCCGGGAAGGCGTTTTGAAGGCGTTTTCAAAAGATTTTCCCGGACGTTCTGCGGCAAATTTGAGGATATTCAAAATTTTTCAGGTTCCGTCGAATGGATTTCAAAAATTCAGACGATATTTAAGGAGTGAAAAGGAAATTTAACGGTTTACGTAACCTAATCTGATTCAGGAAACAGGAAAATGACGACGTATCTCGTAACGGGCGGGGCTGGTTTTATTGGTTCTCATATTGTCGAAAGGCTGGTTTCTCGCCGTGAAGAACAGTTGGAAAAGGGACTGGAGCCGGATACCGTCCGCGTGTTGGACAATTTCTCGACGGGTTTTGAACAGAATATTTCGCCATTTCTGGCTTCTTTTAATATTGAACTTTTTGAAGGCTCGGTTACCGACGCGGAAATTGTTTCAAGGGCGACGGACGGCGTCGATATTATTTTTCATGAAGCGGCGTTGGCGAGCGTTCCGCTGAGCGTCGAACAGCCGTTGCGCGTTCACGACGCTTGCGTCACGGGAACGGTTTGCCTTTTGGACGCGGCGCGGCGCGCCGGTGTTCGCCGTGTGATTTACGCCGCGTCCAGCAGCGCGTATGGGAATACGGAGATTTGTCCGACGTCGGAATCCATACTTCCGGCTCCGATATCTCCTTACGGCGCGGCCAAGCTTGCGGCGGAGCTTTATCTTCAGGCGTTTGCGGAAACTTACGGGCTGGAAACGGTGCGTTTGCGTTACTTCAACGTTTTTGGCCCGCGTCAGGATCCGAAAAGTCCGTATTCCGCCGTGATTCCGCTTTTTATTTCCGCAATGCTTCGCGGCGAGTCTCCCGCGATTTTTGGGGATGGAAAACAATCGCGGGATTTTACTTTTGTTTCGAATATCGTGGACGCCAATCTTCTGGCGAGCGCGGCGCCGAAGGAGGACGTTTCAGGAAAGGTATTCAATATCGCGAACGGCGCGTCCGTGGATTTGCTTACGCTTGTTTCCGCGTTAAACGAGATTCTTGAGACGCGGATTGAGGCGAAACGTCTTCCGCCGAGAGTCGGCGATATTCTGGAGAGCAGGGCGGATATTTCAGAGGCGCGCAGACTGTTGAAATACGAACCGCGGACGGGACTTCTTGAAGGGCTGCGTCGGACGGTTGAATACTATCGTTGGATTTGAGTCAGGATTAGTTCAGGGGCGTTTTCAGCCCCTGAACTTGCGAAACGGCTTGAATGATGGAACCGTTAGCCGTTTTTCGTCGGGTTCTTTCGTCGGGATTTTTTGTTGGATTTTTCCGCCGTGATTTTTCTGAACGCTGGAATCATTCTTGAAAACACTTCCGTCAGGGGCGTTTAATTCAGAATCTTCAGAAGATGTTTTTTCAGGTATTGAGCTCGAAATTCATTTTCATCCAGCGAAGATTCAACTCCGCCGTAAATCCACTGAAGGTAGGCGGGCTGAATTTGAAGCATGAGTTGATTGACGACTTCAATCGGGACGTCGCGTACCAGTCCGAGATTGATTCCGAGCCGAATCGCGGATAGGCATTGAAGGGTCGGTTGCGGTTTCATTTCAGCGCTGTTTCGAATCATTCGGAAACATTCGGAAATTCCGTTTTCCAATCGTTCTCGATTTTCCTCAAGGAGAAATTCCCGCGCTTTTTCTTCATAGCCGATAACTGCGCGAACGACGTCCTGAACCTGTTGGATGAGTTCCTCTTCCGTCATGCCGAGCGTGATCTGATTGCTGATCTGGTAGAAATCGCCCCATGCCTGAGAGCCTTCTCCATAAAGCCCGCGAACGGTGAGAGAAATTTTCTGAAGGCTGTTATGGACTTTTGTGAATTGCCGCGTCAGTCCGAGAGCGGGCAGGTGAAGCATTACGCTTACGCGCATTCCCGTTCCGACGTTGGTGGGACAGGCGGTCAGGTAGCCCAGTTTCTGATTCCAGGCGTAGACTGCGTTTTTTTCAATCTGATCGTCCAGTTCGTTAATTTCCCGCCAGACGTCCGGCAGGCAAAAGCCGCTTTTGATGCACTGTATTCGCAGATGATCTTCTTCGATGAACATGAGGCTGAACTGTCCGTTTGCGGAAATCATCGCGCTTCGTAAACCTTCCGATTCTGCCAGTTCGCAGCTGATCAGATGGCATTCGACAAGCAGCTTTCGGTCCAGATTGCTCAATTCGTTCATGGAGAACAAAGTGCAGTTTTGGCCAAAGGTCGTCTTTCGAACGGCTTTTCGGAGCGTTTCGATTACGCGGCGTCGGTCGTCCTCCGACAGTTTTGAGATGAAGGGGAAAGCCGCTAAATTCCGCGCCAGACGAATACGCGAAGAAACGACGATAGCGGATTCGGGTCCGTCGTTTCGAAGCCATTCTCTTTGAGATTGAACCAGTTCGTCGATTGTCATGCGATTCCCGCCTCGCTTTCACGTTGTTTGATCTGATCGCGCAGAACAGACGCTTTTTCGTAGTTCTCGCTTGAAATGGCTTCCGTCATTTCCCGACGCATTTGAATCAGTTCGGCCAGTTTTCGGCTTGTTTCTTCAGAAGAATGTTTGGGGGCTTTGCCCGTATGCCGTTCTTCGCCGTGAATGTTCATGAGCATTGGAATAAGTTGGCGGCTGAACGCCTCGTAATCGTTTGGGCATCCGAGTCTGCTGTTCGCGCGGAATTCAAAAAAGGTGATTCCGCACGTGGGGCAGGTCTCCTGGTCGGTCTGGGAAAATTCGTTCGAGGCTTTGGTGAAAGCCATTTGCTGCGCCAGATGAGTCGCCAGAGCGGACGCCATGTTCATCTGCTCCTGCGCTCCTCCCTGATTCTGGGACAAATATTCCTGCGCGTGTTCCGCGCAGAGATGAATTTCCACCGGTTTTCCGCCAGTCAGATCCGAGAGGTGAAGGACCGCTTTTTTATCGCATTTTTGACATTTCATAATGAATTAAAATCTATTCAAATTTTGCTTCATTCGAAAAAATCCATTTCCGAATCAAACTCCGTTCTCAAAGGAGGGAACGGCCGCTTTTTGAATTGTTTCCAATATTGAAGTTTATGGAGAGGAACAGATTTGCGAACCTCCATAAATCGGGTGTTTCCGCATTAATCGCCGCGGAAAATCGCGTCTGATTTTGAGAAAACGCCGCGGATTTTCGGCCGTTTTGCTCTTTTTAATCGCCGCGGGAAAATCGCGTCTGATTTTGAGAAAACGCCGCGGATTTCCAGACGTTTTACTCTTTTTTTTCTGTTTTGTCAAGATGAAAAAAGTTTTTTGGGGAAAGGATTGACTTTTTATGGAAGGCAAGTAAAATAAAAGAAAACGGTCGGGAATCGGGAGTATTTTGAATTCTCATCCGATTTTCCGCGTAATTCTCCCGTCATTTTATTTTTTTGAGGACCTTCCTGCATGCAAATTCAAAGTTCCGGCATAAATTTCATCGAACGCCCGTTTCTTGAACCGCTTCATTCGGCATATGGCCCCGTGCCAAAATTTGAGTCGATCATTCTGACGCTTGAGTCCGGTTCCGGAACGGGTCGCTCGGAAGTTGCCAATACGCTTTTCCCCGACCTTGATTTTCCCACGCTGGCGCGCGCGTTGGAACAACAAATTATTCCTCTTTTGGCAAATCGAAGTATTTCGGATACGGAGTCGCTGCGCAGGCTTCTTGGAAAGTGGTCGCGGAATTCCGTCGTTTACGCTTTGGTAGAAATGGCCTGGTATGATCTTCAGGCGCAGGAAAAGGGGACGACTCTGGCCAAAGCGCTTGGCGGAGAGCCTGTTTCTCAGCAGGTTTTCACTTCGCTTGACGAACCGCCTCTCGATGAAGAGGGCTATCCTGAAGCGAATAAATTTCTCGATCAGGTCCGGGATTTTTATGGTTCGGGTTACGTTCACCTCGAGTTTAAAATCCGGCCCGGCTGGGATATTCCCGTGATTCGCGCGGTGCGTCAGGAGAACCCGGATTCATCGTTTCATCTTGATTTTGAGGGCGCTCTCTGCGCGGCGAATTACGATACGCTTTTTCAGTTGAGAGACTTTTTCCCCTTCATGATGGAGCAGCCGTTTCCCGCCGACGAACTGGTGGAGGACGCGTCTTTTCAGGGGATGCTGACCTGCCCGCTTTGTCTTGACGAAAGCGTTACTTCGCCAGGGATTGTCGCCGCGGCGCTGAAACTGGGCTGCGCCAGAACCATTAAAATTAATCCGTTGCGCACCGGAGGGTTTGAGCGGGCGAAGGAAATTCTTGCCCTGTGCCGCGAGGCGGAGGTTGACTGCTGGATTTCTTCGCCGCTTTCCACGGGGGTCGGGGTTCGTTCCAACCTGGCTTTTTCCTGTCTGGAGGGTTTTTCCGGTCCGTTTGAGTATTACGATTTAAGCCGTTTTTTTGCTCCGGAAGATCTGGAGGGACTCGAGGCGCCGCCCGCCCTGACGCTGGACGAAGAGAAGACGCTGCGGATTGAATAAGACGTTGCGGATTAAGTAATTTTATTGCCGTGTTTTTCAGAAAAATTGAGCCGAACGGATTTTTCAGGTGAAGTTTCCGTTAATGAAACCGTTTTAAGGAGTTGACTATGAATCGACGAGATTTTCTTTCTGCGGCGGCGTGTGGGAGCGCCGTATTCTGTGGGTTGATGGGAGCGTCCGGGCGTCCGGCGCCGGTTCTTGCGGAGGCGAACGCCGACTTTCTTCCGCTGCGTCCGAATCCCGCGGCTCCGGTTACCCAGTTGACCCAAGGGCCGAAATATCACTGGGGCGCATATTACGATCAGCTTCATTTTGATCCGACGGACCGTCTGGTAACGTATCTTGAAGTGGACTTTCATCATCGTTCTCCGAGACCGGACGACAGGATTCAGGTGGGATTGATCGACCTTCAGGACAATAATCGGATGACGCCGATCGGTTCTTCCGTCGCGTGGAACTGGCAGCAGGGGCCCATGTTTCAGTGGATACCCGGACGTAAGACGTTTGAAGAGGCGGAAGTCGTCTGGAACGACCGCGAGGGGGATCGATTCTTTGCCCGCGTTTATTGTCCCGCTACCGGTAAATACCGCGAACTTCCGCATCCGGCGTACGTTCTGGCTCCGAACGGCGAATACGCGCTTTTCCCCGATTTCGCGAGATTGAACGACACGCGCCCGGGTTACGGATACTGCGGCGTTCCGGACAAAAATGCGGATATTGCCGCGCCGGACGACGCCGGTATCTGGAAAATGGATCTTCGAACGGGCGAGACGAAACTCCTCTTTTCGTTCCGCGACGTTGCGGACATGACTCCGGAGGGCGGTTACTCGAAGGGGGCGAAACACTGGTTTAATCACATCCTGATCGCGCCCGATTCCAAACGTTTTCTCTTCCTTCACCGCTGGCGCGGCGAGGACGAAATTACGCCGCGCTGGGCCGGCTGGAAAACGCGCCTCATGACGGCTAACGCCGACGGGTCCGACATTTACGTTCTGAATCCGTTCAACATGACTTCGCATCTCGTCTGGCGCGATCCCACGCACGTGATCGCGTACGCGAACCGCCCGACGCATGGAAATCGTTTCTACGTTTTCGAAGACAAAACCCAGAATACCGTACCGGTAGGAGCCGATATCATGAAGGTGGACGGCCACGTTTCCTATTTGCCGTTTACGGATCAGAAATGGATTCTGAACGACACGTACCCGGATCGGGAGCGGTATCAGCATCCGTTCCTTTTTCATCTTCCGACGGAAACGAAAATCGCGCTTGGAGATTTTTATCTTGCTCCGGAGTTCAAAGGGGAATGGCGCTGCGACCTTCACCCGCGCGCGAGCCGCGACGGGCGCAAGGTTCTGGTCGATTCCGCCCATAACGGAGGGCGGCAGATCTACATGATTGACATTTCGGAATACGACGACGTTCTCAGCGGGCGAAAAGCCGTTTGAAACGTTTTCCCGCATTCCGCGTTTTGACGGCGATACGTCTTGACGCGGGATGCGTTTTTTATTTGATTTTTGATATTTCGTTTGCAAAATCCAAAGGAGCGTTCATGAAGCGTCTTTTTTTGTTTTCAATTCTCGCGTTTTTTCTGATTTCTCCGGTTTTTTCACCTGCTGTTTTTTCGCAGGAAACGCCTTCGGTCCGTCTTTCCAAAGAGGCGATTGCGGAAGATCTCCAGACGTTGATCAAATATCCGGAAAAAAAAGATTTTCCGAGCGTTCTTGAGTTTGCGCATCTTGCGGAAAAAAAGACGATTGACGGACGTGAATTTACGGTTTGGCGCCCGGCGATTCAGGCGGCTCTTGATCGGCATAAAGGCGTTTATCTGCCGAAAGGGGATTGGATTTACTACCTGGACGGTCCGCTGACGATGGATTCCGACTGCGCGATTCAGGCGGACCCGGAGGCTCGGATTCACGCGGTTCCCGGCCTGAAAACCTGCCTGGTTCGTAATCTCCACATGCTTCCCGGCAGAATTCGGCCGGTTTATCTGGACGACGATTCCTCAAGAGACATGAATCTGGTTATTGACGGCGGAATCTGGTCGCAGGAGAGCGGCGTCCGGAGCGAGAGTTACGGCGCGTCGGACGCGAAACATTCCATTCCCGGGTCGGCCGGCGTTCTGCTTTTTTCCAACGTCGCGAATCTTTCCATAACCAACGTAAAGGTGGAAAAAGGCGCGCCGTTTGCGATTCATGTTTCCAATGCCCGAAACGTGTTTATTTCGGATATTTCCGTTGAGACGAACTGCGACGGCGTCCATTTTAACGGGCCGTTGGACCGCGCCGTGGTGCAGAAACTGGACTGCGTACGCACCGGCGACGACTGCATTGCGCTCAACGCCTGGGATTGGCCGCAGAGCGGTCCGGCTCTTGGTCCGATAAACCGCGTGCTGATTCAGGATTGCCGGTCCATTCGCGGTTCGCTGAAGGACGTTCGGCTTCTGCCGGGCGTTTTGGAATATCCGGACGGTACGGTTATCGATTGTCCCATTACGAACGTCGTGATTCGCAATATTCAGGGATTCAATTATTTCAAAATGTACGCGCAGTCTCCCGCCGGTGCGCAGCATACCTGCCGGGTCGGAACGATGGATAATATTTATTTCGACAATATTCAGACGGTTCTGACAGGTCCGTATCGCGAAAACTGGAACACGGATTTTTACGGCGCGGTGCGTCCGGGAGCTATTGGCGGAATCGCTCCGTTCAGTATTCTTGCGAATGTGAAAAAGATTTCTTTTGAAAATCTCACGATCGCTTCGGACAATGAAAAAGGGAGTCCGTGCATTTTTTACGTCGGACCTGAAAGCGCCTGTTTTCGTTGGAATCAGTACGGACCGGACGGAAAACGTCTGGAACCGATCGAAATCTTTATGAACGACTCGTCCTGCGTCGTGGAAAACATTGAATTGCGGAATATCCGCAACGAAAAGGGCGAGCTTTATTCCAATCCGGAAGAGTTTGTGAAAGAGGCTCGGCTGTCGCTGAATCCGAACTATGAGAAAGCGCGTCCGCGGGGCGGTACCGGTTCCGGCAAAGTACTGAACGTCAAAGTTCTGCCGTGATTTTGCCGTCGGGAAAACGGCGCGTCCGGTTCGTCCGGCGCATCTGATTCGTCCGGTCTGTCTGGTCTGTTCGGTTCGTCCGGTTCGTTCTGTCCGTCCGGCGCGTCTGGTCTGTCTGGTCCGTTCGATTTGTCTGGTCCATTCGTTCTGTCTGTTCGGTTCGTCTGGTCCGTCCGGTTCGTTCGGTCCGTTCGGCGCGGGATAAAAAACAGGCCGCTCCAATTCGTCGGGGCGACCTG
>CAZWOV010000033.1:11710-13340 GCA_964635645.1 uncultured Planctomycetaceae bacterium
GGTCCGTTCGGCGCGGGATAAAAAACAGGCCGCTCCAATTCGTCGGGGCGACCTGTTTTCAGTTTGTTTGCTATTATTTATTCGATCGTTTATTCGTGAACGATATCTCCGGAATTGCAGGTAAAAAGAGCGGCGTAAACGTCCAGATCCATGCCGTCGTTGATGAAACGGACGGAACCGTCGGCAAAGCTCGTGTTGCATCCCGCCGTGTGGAAACTGAAGGTTTCGTTTCCATTGTTCACGTTCTGGAACGGGGCTTCGTGAGAATGGTAAAAAGCTTCGAGCGAGGCCCATTTTTCGCCGTCGGTTTTCTGGGTCATGCTCTGGGCCGTTCCCTTTTTTGCAAAATAGGGTCTTCCGGCGTCTTCAAAGTAAAGCATGGAATTTGACGTGCCGTCGCGGATTTCGCTCAAGGCTCTCGGCCGGGCGAGATACGGCGAACTGGGCCATGTGTTCCAGCACCATGGGGAGAGGGCGCTTTCCCAGTAGTCTGACCGCGCGGAACTTCTGTCGGAAAGCTGTCCGTTGTTTCTGGCCTTCTGGATCGTGCCGGAATTGGGTCGAATCGCGGTGTTTGCGGCATAGTCGGCGGCGTAGTCGCCGCGCATGGGGGTCGTGGGACACTTGAACCCCTCGATTTCATGTTTGAATGCTTCGGCATTGGAACTTCCCGAATCGTTTTTCGAGGTATCGTACCAGATTTTTGTCAGGTCGAACATCTGATAAAGCGCGGTCTGTTCCATTTGCGGCAGGATAAAGACCAGTCCGTTGAAACTTGCGTACGGAATTTTGTATTTTTTTCTGGTATTTACGTCCGTTTCCGTGTAGGCGGGGGGGAGGGTTTTGTTTTGCGCTTCGTAGTTCAGCATGGCCAGAGCGATTTGGCGCATGTTGTTGGAGCACGACATGAGCCTCGCGGCCTCGCGGGCCTGCTGGACGGCGGGAAGAAGCAAGCCGACCAGCATTCCGATAATCGCGATGACGACCAGGAGTTCAACGAGCGTGAATCCGCGTTTTTTGTTTTCAAAAAATGTCATTTTGGCCTCGTTTCTTTCATTTTTCGGTAGTTTTGGCCGCCGTCTTTTTCCCGACGAGTCCAACGCCCCAGAGAGCGGCGCCGGAGATCAGAAGAATCAGCGCCGAGGGTTCCGGGACGCTGGACGTATGTTCGAAACCGTAGGAACTCAATAAGGCGAAATTGAACGCGGAGTCCGCGAGCGCGGCGTCGGCGCCGAGTGAAAACGCCTCGACCAGAAACCGTTCGATATTTCCGTCCTGATCGTATTCGGGTTCGTAGGAGAAATAGGCGGGATTTTCGTCGTCCGCGGCGGTTAAAAGCAGAAAATAATCGTTTGCGTCGATGGATTCGTCCAGAGCGATAGACCATTGCCCGACGCCGAGATCTTCGACGGTAAAGAGATTTTCCAGAAGAGCGTTTTCTACGGTTCCGTCCGCCCGAACGGTTCCGGAGACGTATCCGAGTTCCGAAGGGAGATAGACGAAGGAGAGGCCGAAGTTGGAGTCGAACCGCGAGCCGTCCTGGGTGTTGAAGGTATTCAGCGTCCAGCCGTTCGCGTTTGGAGCGGCGACGGCGAGGACGCGCTGTTCGTTGGACTGCCCGATTGCGAGC
>CAZWOV010000034.1:0-13201 GCA_964635645.1 uncultured Planctomycetaceae bacterium
TTTCCTTTCAAAATAATTGGGTTGGAAATATTTGAAGTTTAGGAATCCGTTTTTTCAGACTTTATTTCTTCCGTTCTGTTTTTCAGCGCGTCTTTCAAAACCTTCAACGCCTTCGCGCCGGCTTCGTCCGGATTATTAAGGTACGGGTAAAGCTCGACGGTGACCCATCCGTCGTATCCGGACGATTCAATTGCCTCGAGAATAGTGGCGAAATCGATCGCGCCGTCTCCGGGAGTCAGATGATGGTGAACCCGTTCCGCCGAGATGTCTTCAATATGGTAGTGCCGCGTGTGGGAAACGAGTTTTGGAATCCATGAGACCGGATCGTCTCCGACGCAGAACGCATGTCCAATATCGAAATTCAATCCGACCTGGGGCGAATCGATTCTTTCGATAAATTCCAGATACTGCTCAAAGGTTTCAATCAGGAGAAGCGGCTCCGGCTCAATGAGCAGTCCGACGCCGTTTTTTTCCGCTCTCTCGACGCATGGCATGAGTTCGTCGTAAAAAAGGTCGGCGCCCTCTTTCCACGTCATTCCGTCGGGCAGAGGTCCTCCCGGTTCCGTCTGGATATTCTTTGCGCCGAGCTCCGCGGCCAGATCCAGACAGCGCAAAGTGTGTTCACGCCGCAGGGCGCGGTATGGCGCGTACGGTTCGAGCCACGACGGGTACCAGAAAGTTTGCCGTACGTCCGCTACGGCGTTCATCATGAACGCATTAATGTTTGAAATCTCCAAATGATTTTCATTCAGACATTTTCGTATGCGGTCTTTTTGTTCCGGCAGGAGTCCGGCGGGCCAGGCGTGAGGAACGTCCGCAAGCAATTCCAGCCCCTGAAAACCCGCCTGAGAAATTCTCCGGCAGGTTTGTTCGATGGAAAACTGTCGATAGGCGTTTGAACTGTAGGCAAATTTCATTTGAATATCCTCCGAATGGATGAATCTGGTGAAAAGGTCAGGCGCGAAATGTCGTTTAAATCCAGGTAAACGCATCTGGAGCGTGCCATAGTTTCGGAAGTTGATTTTCCTTCCAGACGATTGAAATGACGTCGAAACGAATTCGACGGTTAAGCGGGATTTGATTTTCGCGCAACCAGTTCTGCGCCGCATGACAGATCTTCTGCTTTTTGCGGATTCCAATCGACTGAGAAGGACGTCCAAATTCCTTCCAGTTATGTTCGCGCGACCGAACTTCCACAAAAACCAGTGTTCTCGCGGGATCCGGTATTTCCATGATCAGATCCAATTCGCTGGAAACGGGGCCTCGTTTTTTCTGGGCGTGAGAACGCGCGTTTTTCATCAGGCATTTCATTCCCTGCGATTCGAGGTACCAACAGGCGATTTTTTCGCAGTTTGGTCCTAATGGAAGCCGTTGACGGAGTAATTCCGGCGGAAACGTCGGCGCGTTATCTGGATATGCCGATTTTTTTCTCCGAAAAATAAAATTCAGGAGTCCCATCTCATTTTCTCAACAGGGCTGGAATTTGAATCGTCAGTTTCTGGAACTGGTTTCGGCTTATGTCGTGCGGAAGGGTAAGGAAAAGGTTTCCGCATTTCAGCGACGTCGTGTAGATTGTGAGAATGGGAGGTAAATTTTCAGGGATAGCGTCCTGAATTTTCTCCGGAACTTTAAACTGGTACGTCCGACTGGCAAAATCCAAATTTCGTTTGGCTTCGTCGACCGTCAGAATGGAGGCAAAGCGCAGTTTGTGCGTTTGAGGAACCGAGATTGAACGGCAGATGGAATTCCAGTTTTTCTGCCATTGCGGATCGCTCGTCGTCAGAACGTCCTCCGGAGAAATCTGCGCCTGGAAAGGATACGGAGGAATCGAGGCTCGTCGGCGGAGTTCTTTTTCTGTTTTGGGAGGATCCGGCGGCAGATATCTGTCTCGTACCGACTGCCAGCGAACGACCGCTTCGTAAAGGATGACGTCGTTTCCCGGTACGATCAGAAGGTGGTTCGGCCCAAGCGTCAGAATGAAATTCCGCGTTGCGATCAACGGAGGGTCTCCCGGCGTTTCCGATGAAAATTCCGCAAGGTTTCCACGAAGTTTTTCTTCCAGGTTTAAATTAATGTTTCCGTTGACGAATCCGCTGATGAGCGATCCCAGTATTTCGCCGGGCCGGGTCCCAATTCCGAGTTGAACGGGCGGAGCCGTTCCTTCTTCCTGCTCGCGGATTCGTTTCAGCAATTGAGTATACTGAACGAGATCGGAGACGTAGAGGTCGTATCCCATAAAATCCTGAATTTTCATCGCTTCTTTTCGGGCGGTACTGCTCCCGATGATTCCTCCAAGCCAGCTCCCGATCGTTTCTCCGCGTTCTGCCGCGAGTTCCGGATTTGCGCGTGGAATGCGTCCGCGTCCGATCTGACGCGCTTGACGGCGCCGCGCCATATCCTGGAGTACGTCTTTGCCGATTTCGCCCAGCGTATTGGCGCCGTACCGGCCGCCGACGGCTTCCGCGCGGGGAATGAGCATTTCCTTAACAAAAGCCCGCGAATCGTCGACTTCAAGCAGGAAACACCACGCTTCTGCAAGTCGGCCGCCTTCCGGAGGAGTCATGAGCGAGTATTCGACGTGACGGATTCGGTTAAACGGAGCTTCCAGTCTTTCGGCGGACGCGGGAGAAATGTCCGCCTGTCCGGCCAGGAACGCCGGATACAGAGGCGCTGTTTTCAAAAACTGTCCTCCGTCCGGGGCGGTTGAAATCATCGGCTGGTACGGGTCGTGAATCAGGGCGTCAAGCCGACTTCCGGTTTGGGGAAGATAGGAGCCGCTGACGATCGTTTCGTCGTCTGAAACGGTGAAATCAAGCCGCGCGCTGGTTACGTTTTCATTCAAATTGGCGATGGATTCGTTCACTCGTTCAAAGATTTGTTCCGCGAGCGCGAACTGTTCGTTTCCGTCCTGAAGCCGTTTCATTTCCGGCGTAAAGACGGGCGCGAACTCTTCCATTCCGATTTTTCCGCGCTTAACAAGAAAATTAATGAAATTGTGCGTTATTTCAACGCTCAGGACGGGATTTTTCACTGCGCAGGGAGTGAAACGGATGAATTTACCCGTCGCGGCGCTTTGAGGGACTTTTGAAAGGAACTCGGGATTTGCCGCCAGGAGCGCGTATCCGCGATACGGCATTACGGCCAGGGTTTCCGAAATAACGGAAATGGTTTCGTCCGGAATTACCTTCGGCATTTCATTGATATTCGCCCCAAGCAGTTCAATAAATTTTCGATATCGTTTTATTGGTACCGCCGCCGTCCATTGAAACGTGTTCTGGACGGGAAATAGCGCGGCTCCTGCCGGCAGATCCGGTTCAAGCTGTTTCGCGTATTCGCCTTTTCCAAGCGTTTTCAGGAGTTTGAGAAAATTGGTTTCCGTCAGTTTTTCGATTTTTTCATTAAATTCGCGCACGGATGAAATACGAACGACGATTGCCGCGTCGTTCGGCAGAACTTCCGTCAAGGGAGCAATCTTTTGCGCGGATTTTGAGGAACGGACGGCCGATTTTTCTTTGTTGGGCTTCGGCGCGTTTGCGGTTTCGGGCTTTTCTGCGTCCGATGTTTGAGCTGAAATTTGGGGTTCCGCGCTTTTTTCGACGAGGATGGATTTCGTTTGAGCGTCGGCGCCGGCGTCTTCCGCTTCAAGCGATTTTGAAATCTCGTCTTCCGCTTCGAGCGATTCCGAAATCTCGTCTTCCGCTTCGGCCTCGTTCAGGTCGAGTTCTTCCAGATTCAGGTCCGTGATTTCTTCGACGGCGTCGGAGATGGGTTCTTCTGCGTTGACTATGGTAGAATCCGAGGGGAAAATTCCAAAAAATCCCGTTCCTAAAATTAAAAACAGAAACCAGATTTTCAGTCCCGTTCCGAGAAAATTCAGAAAAGATCGTTGGCGAACGTCTGATTTATGGCGATTTCCGATATTTTTTGAGATTCTGCCGTGAAAGTTCAGTACGAGCGTTTCACTTTTTTTATCCATGGATATTTTCTCCCTTTTCCATCGCAATTTTTCATCGCAATTCAAAATTCAGATTTGGAAATTTTCAAAAAGCAGACGGGTTTCAGAAAATTGTCCGGCGAATCGGAAAAAAATTTTCCCCCGCTCTGTTCAAAATAGAATTTCCTATTATAATAGATTACGAAAATTCTTCATGTTTGAGAAGATCGATTTCCTGAAAATGTTGAAATTCCCCCAAAATTTCCTATGAATATTTACCTTTTGAGCGAATCCGAAAACCTTCACGCCCTTCGTTCCGTTTTTGAGCAGCTCGGATATCCGATTATTGGCAACTGTTCCCCAAACGCGCTTTTGCGAGCCTGCGTTCGCGGAGGCGGCTGCATCGTTCTTTCGGGCATGGACTATTCTCCTGTTTCCGCGTCCGTTTTACTTCCGCAGATTCGAAATGCCGGATTTCCGTATGCCGTTCTGGTGATGGATCGGAATGTTACGGCGGAAAAAATGAAAATCTGGCTCAAAGAACCGATTTTTGATTACCTTTCGCTTCAAATTGGACGGAAAGAACTCGATAAGATACTTCAAAACGCTTTTCAGTGGAGTCGAATAGAAGGGGAACGAGCGGTAATCAGTTTTTTACTTCATAAAAAGTGGCTTTCGCTTGACGATGGGATGAAAAACGTAATGCGTCTTCTTTATTCGGGCGATTCAAACCGCGATATTTCGGAAAAACTTTCTCTTTCGCCGAGAACCGTTGAAGCGCGGCGCGCAAGATTAATGGAAACGTTCGGCGTTGATTCGTTCGCGGAACTGATTCGGGTTGCGGCTGAATTTATGGACGAAGATAATCTCCCGCCTTCAATCTTTAATCCTTTGGGGGTAGAGACGTCGTTATTCCCCTGAAATTTTTGTCAAATCAAAAACCGCGCATTGAAATAATCAAAAACCGCGCGCCGAAATAACGGGAGGAAATTTTCGAGCCAAATTAAATTTTTCAATTGAAAAGCTCCGCGGGCCCTTGAATTTTCGCCGCGTCCAATATATAATTAAAAGGACGGGTTTCAGACGGTTAAATTTTGGGAGAGAAATAAAATTTGGGAGAGCAGAAATGCAGAATTCGCCGCAGGATTCCATGTTCAGTCAGATCGATGTTTCGAGCGTTGTCGCGCCCGTGGAAGTGGACCGTGAATTTCGCGAAGAACAGAGACACGCGGAACTTATTTCCGTTTTGCGGGAGTTGCTTGCGCAGCAAAAAACGCAGAACGATCTTCTTGTTCAGCTTCTCACTCTTCAGACGGCGCCGCAACGTAAAAAAATGCACGATCTTCAGGCCTGGCGAACCGCGCATCCGGAACTTGCCCGGAGCTGTCGGGAACTTCTGGACAAAATGTCTGAAATGCAGACGGAATATTTTCTCCGAATGGTTGAAACGTCGGCTGAAAATGGCGAAGATTGGGGATACAGCGAGTTTATGTTTAACGATTTTGTCGATCGATTCGGGCCGCGGCTCGTTCATCTCAACGCGTTGCTTCAAGCCCTCGGCCATCTTGCCGCGCCGGAAGAGTAAGACGCGCCGCTAATCCCGCGAATAGTTCGCGCGGATGAATTTTATTCCTCCGCGGGAGTTCTTTTGATTTACGGTTTGATTTTTGGACTCTGAAAGATCTTGTTCCCCCATATCTCCCAATATTCAGGGCGCGGAGGCGTTTGGGATGAAATTTGAAGAGAACGCCGGGGGAAAACGGTCAAATATGATCTGGATTTGGAAAAATCTTTTTGTGAAGTTCATTGAGTACTTTGCAAAAATTTGCTTTTTCTTCATCCGTAAGGTCGAGATAGAGATTGCGAACGTAATCGTTCATCTTTTTGCGCATATCTTCGATGAGACTCATGCCAAGGTCGGAAAGTCTGATGCAGACGGCCCGCCGATCCCTGAGACTGGTAACGCGCAGGAAAATATTATTCTGAACCATGGATTCGACAAGAACGGAAGTGGCCGGCACGGTCATGCTCATTCGTTCCGCCAGCGTTTTCAGATTTGTTCCGTCGGGATTTTCTTTCATAATAAGAAGAACCGCCAACATTGCCTTGTGCTGCCGATACGTCATGGATTCGAAAAGCGCGATATTTTTTTTGGAAGTCGACGTATGGAGAACCGTTTGGCGGATTTTATCCGCAATTCCAAAAATTTTCAGGAAACAATCTTCGTCAAATGATATTTTATTCATTGGGATTCCCCGAAGAAATGAGCGCAATTAAACAAAATCTGAGTAATTATTATCTTTTTTAAACTATAGCGCTTTTTGAAAAAAAGTCAAGTCCTAAACGTACTTATTCTGAAACTTTTTCAATTTTAAATCGGTTTCAAATCCGCCGGTTTTCCTGATTGTTTCCTGAAATGCGGATTAATTTGGGAACGACGTATTTGCGCCCGTAAATATCTCCGTAACGTATTTTCAGTTCGTCAAAGCTGAAACGCAGAAATTCATAAAGTTCAGGCGCCGGTTTTTTGGCCAGCCATAAAGAGGCAAGGCTCTCCGCGTAGGCGTCGTAATTTTTCTGCGAACCGGAATGCGCGTAACATCGTCCTTCGAATCGGCGAATGTCCCCGTCGAAATTTTCGCCGATATGGAGCAGCTCGTGAACGATGGTGATGAGTTTTTCCCGAAAATCGGAATTTAAAAAACGCGGAACATAAAAATTTAAAAGATAAAGATACTCTTTTCCCTGTGAATCCAGTAATCTCTGCAGCGTGTATTCCTTTCCGTTTCTGCGCGTCGTCAGCGAGCCGTTTTCAAAACGCAGCGGAGTCAGAGACGCGTAATGTCCGTATTTGCTTGAACTGCGGGTCTGACAGAATCCTACGGCGACCCGTTCCATGTCGATATGTTGAAGCGCCGCGATATTCCGGGTCATGTCCGAACAGATCAGACGCATGTTTTCAGTAAAATTAAGCCCTTGTTGTTTCTGCGGCATGGTTTACCCTGCATTCTTCAAATTATCGGAGATGGATTTCTTCAAGCGCCCGCCGTTTTCCCGCCGTTCTCACCGCGCCCGGCGCATTCTCGCCGTGTTTGCCGATTCTTACCGCGCCCGGCGTTTGGGGTTGAGGGCTTGATGCGGGCGGGCGGTAATGCAAAACGGCGGCGTTTGTGCGAAGCGCACAGACGCCGCTTATTCAGTTGTTTTCGTCGAGTCGCCCCGATTGAACGTCTGGCAGAGACCGATTTTCAGCGCCTTTCTGCAAACGTCGTGTCGGAATGCGTTTATTTTACTCACGGACCAATTGGGCGCGGATTCGGATCGTCGAAATCACGCGGACCGCGCAGGGTATAGTACGGATAGGGCATTGGACCGCAATCTCCGCAGCAGTTTCTGCATGGGCATTCGCGGCGCGGATAGGCGTTTACGCCGTTGCGCTGGACTCCGTAAATAATCGCTTTTTTGCCGGGACCCGGATTCGGGACGACGTATCCGCCGCCATTCTGGCAGTTTCGGCAATTACCGGAGACGGTTCCGGCAACCATTCCGCGGGATTCGGCCAACGGAACCTGCGATTTCTGAATGACCGCGTTTGCCGGGAGAGGCTGATCCGAAATCACGGACGCGGCATTCGGGGCCGGAGCGGCTTCCTGAACCGGAGCGGCTTTTGCGATAGGCGTCGGAGCGGCTTCCTGGGCCGGAGCGGCTTTTGCGATAGGCGTCGGAGCGGCTTCCTGGGCCGGGGCGATTTCGGCGTCGACAATTTCCGTGTCTCCCTGGGCAATTTCGACAATTGCATCGGAATCCGCTTCGGGGAGAATCGTTTCAATTTCGGCCTTTTCAATCGGGGCGGCTTCTACCGTTTCGTCCAGCTGAAGCGACAGGTCGTCTTTGTCATTCTGAACGGGTTTTGCCACGGGAAGCTCGGAAATCGGCGGCGGAAGGATATCTTCGACGGCGGCCTCTTTCATTTCGGCGACTTCTGGAAGCGCCGGCGCTTCCGCAGTCTCTTCCGGAAGATCAAGCGTCAGTTCAAATTCGTCCAATGCTTCCATTGGTACGTTTTTTTCCGCGGCGGAAACCATGCACGCGCTGCACAGAATAATTGCCATTCCGGAAAAAATTCTAAAAGATTTTTTTCTCATGGGAACTTCCTTCTCCTCAAACTTTTTATCTTGAACGATTATTTTATTCTCTTTTGTTTTTTTCTTCGCCTGATTTTCAGACGCAAAATCTCCTCGATTAGTTATTTAATCGGCAACGGCTCAACCGTTTTATAGCAAATCATCCGGTTTTGTGTAATTTTCCAATTTATCTATTTTAAGCTGTAACGGTATTGCGGATTGTTTCGGCGCCGACGTCGTTTTAATCGTTATTTTCGTTAAAATTGTTGTCGAATCGTTTCGTTAAATTTCGATTAATTTTTTTCAATTTCCATGAAAAAGCGGGAGGTCCGCCTTTTTTTCCGGTTAAAACATGTTATATTAAAAAATAGCGCGGCGCATTAATCATGACGAGGAGCAGAGTCGAAATTCTTTTCTGTGTTTTGAAATTGAAGCGCGCCTGAAAAAAATAAATTTTGAACAAGACGGATTTTGCTCCTCGCGTAATCCCGTTAAGATGTTGTTTGAAGATGTTTGAAATTGAGCAGAAATTTCGTCTAACTTCTCCCGAAGAATTTTTGGAAACGCTTTCCTTTATGGGGATTCGCTGGAAAAAGAAGGTAGTGGAGATCGATACGTATTTTCAACATCCGAGCCGCGATTTTGTCCAAACGGACGAAGCTCTTCGTATTCGGCGTCATCTGATATTTTTCGGAGAGGAGACGGGAACGAATCCTGAGCGCGTCGAGGCGGAGTCGTTGATTACGTTTAAAGGTCCCCGTCTGGACCCGACGGCCAAGATTCGTAAGGAGCTGGAGCTTCCCTTGACGGTTTCGGCGGAGCTTTCGCCCGAATCTTTTTCAGGAATTTCTATTTTTCCGGCGACGAACGCCGAAATTTCGTCGTTGGAATCGCCGACGCATTCTCCGGCGAATCGCCTTGATTCTTTGGGTTCTCGGGGCGAGTCGTCGGCGCGGACGCTCTGGCGGGCGCTGGATACGCTGAAAGAGACGTCGGTTTCCTCTCAATGGATGGAATTGCTTGAACTTCTCGGCTTTACCGCCGTTCATGACGTTCGTAAAGTTCGGACTAAGGCGTACTGGGAGTGGGAGGGCGCCCGCGTTGAGATTTCATTTGATCAGATCGCGACGCTTGGGGCGTACGTAGAATTGGAATTTATTGCGGAGGATGAATCGGAGATTCCTGCGGCGCACAGTCGTCTTCTGACTCTTTCCGGATTTTTGCATTTGACGGATATTGAACCGCGCAGTTATCTTGCGTTGGCGATAGAAGCGGAAAAGCAACGTTGAACGGGGCTGCTTTATTAACTTTTTACTCATTGGAAATCAGGATATGAATCAATCTCAGGAAAACAATTTCATGCGTTCCCCGCTCCGTGAAGAGCAGCTTTGGCTTTTGACGGGCGGAGTCCTCATGCTGGCGTTCGTCGCTTTTTCTTTCGCAATGTATTTTACGCGCAGTTTTATGATTCCATTTGTGTTTTCGATTTTTCTCTGCGCGATGGTATCTCCCGTCAACAATCTGATCGTAGTGAAATGGAAAGCTCCGCGTTGGGTTGGGCTGGTTTCATCCCTTTTGCTCATCATGATGATTTTCGCCCTGTTTTTCATTTTGGGAAGATTTTCAGTAAATTCTATTTCCAAAGCGATTCAGGACGTAACGCTTGCTTCAGAGACTTCGACGTCGGAGGCCCTTGAAGAAATGCTGGATCGCGGAATGACGCAAATTGGGATTAATCGGTACGTCCACGCGAAACAGATCGTCGCGATGATTCGTCAGGAGATTCCTTCGTTGCTTGAGCTGGGGCTGAAAACCTGCCAGAATCTTATTTCAAGCGGAACGCTGGTTTTTCTTTTCAGTCTTTTTATTTTGATGGGGCACGATCCAAGGGCGAGGGCCAAAAACGAAATATATTCTGAAGTGGAACGCAGCATTCAGAAGTATTTGAATATTAAATTTTTTATTTCGTTAGCGACGGGAATCGTCGTTTATCTTATTTTCTGTTTTCTGGGCGTTCCGCTGGCGTTTCTTTACGGCCTGGTCGCGTTTGTTCTGAATTTCATTCCGTCGATTGGTTCCATTGTTGCGACGATTCTTCCGATTCCGATTATTCTTCTCACGACGGAAGTGAGTCACACGACGCTCGCGCTTGCGCTTATTCTGCCGACGCTTACGCAGCAGTTTTTCGGGAATTTTCTGGAACCGAAGCTTCAGGGGCAGGGGCTGAACCTTCATCCGGTCACGATTCTTCTTGCTCTTGGTCTCTGGGGGGTCGTCTGGGGTCCCGCGGGAATGCTGCTTGCCGCTCCGATAACGGCCGCTTTGCGTATTATTCTGCTGGAATTTGAAATGACTTCCTGGATGGCGCGTTTGATGGCCGGCGTTTTGCCGACTGGGAAGCGGACGCTGGCCGCGGTCGACGCTTCGGAGGAAGGGAACGAATCCTTGAGGGAGCCGGAGCCGACGACGCGGGAACGTTCGTGATTTCCGTTTCAGTCGACCGGGCGCGTTCCTGTCCGGCCCAGTTTCGATGGAGGCGAAATCGGGAGGAGAAGACGCGCTTTAAATTGAATGAAACGAAAGACGGCGTTTGGTTTCAGGCGGTTTTAAGCGTATGAATTTGGCGTTTCGCGTTTTCAATCAGCGATTGCCTTTCAACGAATCCTTTTGTTTAAGGTGAGAAATGAAGTCGATTTTATCTTTCAGGGGTATTTTTACCGTTTGGATTTTGTGCCTTGGGTGGGCTTTTGCGTATGTTTTGGCGAACGGCGCTCAAAACGCCGGGCAGACGGATTCCGGGCGGCGCGAATCTTCGGAAGTTCAGAATGCGGTTCCGGATTTTGCCGGCGACGTGACTTTGGAAGAGTGGAAAAAGTATTCCGACTGGTTTGAAACGCTTCCTCCGGAACAGAAGGATTGGGAAGTTCTTCTTCAGAAAAATCTGGGAGCCGATTTTTATTTTCCCGTTTATCTGAAGGGGAGAATCCGCGGGAGATATTCTTTGGAGAATCCGGGCGACTGGGGATTTGTTGAAGACGACCCCGCGCTGCCGCGCGTTTTGCTTATCGGCGATTCCATTTCCAGAAGTTGCACCGATTTTATCCGTCGGGAGCTTAAAGGAATCGCAAACGTTCATCGCGCTCCGGCAAATTGCGGAAGCGCCGCGAATATTATTGAAAAATTTAACGACTGGCGTCCGGAATCCGTTCGAAATGAAACGAAACGCTGGGACGTTATTTATTTTAACGCGGGAATTCATGATCGAAGCCGCGGCGCGGACGAATATGAAAAAAATCTTCGCAATTTGGCGAATCTCCTGAAAAAGCAGGGCGCGGTTCTGATTTTTGCGAGAACGACGCCGTGCCGCGACAGGGAGAACGCGCTTGAAATTTATCGCCAGTTCAACGACGTTGCGGAAAAAGTTATGGCGGAAAACGGTATTCAGACCGATCCGATCGATCTGGAAGTGAAGGATCGTCTTGATGAATTCCAAAGCGACGACCGGGTTCACTTTAACGAAAAAGGGCAGAGGGCGCTGGCCGCAAAATCCGCCGCGGCGATTCGCAGGGCCGTGGAGGAGCTGAACGCGGAGACTGCCAGATATCAACCGTGTCCAACGCCGCAGCGAATCACGCGCAAAGAGTGGATCGAGTACATGAAATTGGTCGAATCGCTTCCGGAGGAACAGCGGAAGTGGGAACGGCTTCATATTAAATACGAAGGTTACCACGGTCTGCTCTGGTATCTCCGTCCGCGTCTTGCCGGGGCCTATACGCCGGAAAATCCAGGAATTTGGGGAATGCTGAAAGACGATCCCGCTCTTCCGCGCGTCATGCTTATCGGCGATTCCATTTCACTCGGCTATACGCTGCAGGTTCGCGAGGCTCTTAAAGGCAAGGCGAACGTTCATCGTCCGCCGTGCAATTGCGGCCCGACGGTTTCCGGCCTGAATGGGATAGACGATTGGCTTGGGGATGGAAAATGGGACGTTATCCAGTTCAATTTTGGACTTCACGATCGGCGCCGTTCCCTGGAGGAATATCTTTCAAACCTTCAGAAGCTCGTTGATCGAATGAAAGAGACGGGAGCGGTTCTCATTTTCGCCAACACGACGCCTTGCACGAATGAAGAGGATTTGATTGGTAAGGTTGAAGAAATGAACGCGGCCGCGGAAGAACTCATGCGGAAAAACGGCGTGATCATTAATGATTTCTATGCGCTTCTGGCGCCGGATTACGAAAATCTTGTCAGTCGGGACAAATGTCATTATTCTGCGGCAGGCAGCGAAATAATGGCAAAAGCGACGGTTGAGGCGATTGAAAAGAGCTTGCCGAAAAAATAATGGAATGAACGCAGGATAAACGCAGAATGAAATCCTGTGATTTTTCAGAAAGCCTTTCGTTTTTTCACGAAAGGCTTTTCTTTTTACTTCTCAATTTCAAGAAACGGATCCGTTTTTCGAGATTCGTTCCGAAGGTTCAACTCCTCCTTGCGGGACAAATGAAGGGCTTTTGCCGTCGTGATGGTCGGGGCGACGCTTTGGGTAGGCTGAACGACGGGACGCGCCGCGGCCATCGCTTTCGTTTTGCCGTCGGAAAGGGCCTGACTTGAAATCAGCAACGCAACGCATTGAGCCTGAATCACGATTTCCTCTCCGACCAGACCCACGCCTTCGCCGGTTTTGGCTTTGACGTTTACCTGCTGCGGCGTAACGTCCAGCGCGTTTGCGATACTATTGGCGATCTCCTGCTTGAAACTTCCAAGTTTGGGACGCTGCGCAAACACGATACAGTCCAGATTTTGCAGTTTCCAGCCGACGCGCTGAACTTTTTTCCAGGCCAATTGAAGCATTTCAACGGAGGAACGGCCCAGATTTTCCTGTTCCGTATCGGGAAACAGGTCTCCGATATCCCCCATAGCCGCGGCTCCAAGAAGCGCGTCGGTAACGGCGTGGAGCAAAACGTCCGCGTCGCTGTGTCCCTGAAGCGTTTTATCGTGCGGGATAAAAATTCCGCCAAGACGAATACCGTCGCCGGGGATCAGGCGGTGCGTATCGTGTCCGATTCCGACGCGTGAAGGAAAGTTCATTTTTTTTCTCCGGAAAATTCGCTCGTAAAAATCTCTAATTTTGATAAATCATACC
>CAZWOV010000035.1:0-12402 GCA_964635645.1 uncultured Planctomycetaceae bacterium
GTTGCGCCCCGAACAGGCCTTCCGAAACGCGCTGGAAGCCGGGGCGGATTTTCTCTGCGTCGGAATGTACGACTTTCAGACCGTTCAGAATGTAAACACTTTCTGCCAAATCTGGAACTCTCAGTTAAACCGTTCCCGTCCCTGGGCCGCGCCGGACGTAGACCGAAAGGAACTTCTTCGCCAGGAACGCGAGGCGAGCAAAAAAGCCGCCGCAGAAAAAGAATCCTGAACAAGATTGAAGCGATAAAACCGTTACGCCGCGGTATTTTCAGAAAATTTCAGCAAAAATCTTCCATTTTGTCGAAGATTTTTGCGTTATTTTAAATTTTGAGAGTATACTGTGTACTATATGAGTATAGTTTCTGGACGTTCAGGAGTTTAAAATGAAAAAAATTATTCCGTCTATTCTTCCCCGAAATTTATTTCGCCCAACAAGTTCGGCCTCCATTCTGACTCTCGGAACGGCTCTGGTCTGGGGCGGTTTTCACCCCATGGAAATTTCAGCCCAGTATGTTTTCAACGGCGAATCCGGAACGGCCTGCCAATATACCGGGACGGCCAACCCTCCGTGGAGTCCGGACTCTTCCAAAACCGGAAAATGGATTACGAACGGCGCAAACGCCCAGTTTTCCGGCGAAACCTATCTGAACTCCTCCCAGGAAGCGCTTACGGTTGAGAATGCTGTCGCGTCCTTCTCCGGAAACCTCCGGAACAACTCCTCGATCACGATCAACAACGGCGGGATCGTGAACGCGCAATCGGGACTCTGGATCGCCAATGGAAACTACGTCTCGGCGCTGACGATTAATTCCGGCGGCGCCTTGAATATTTCAGGAAAAAATTCTTTTCTTTCCGACAATAAAAACGCGGTTTCTTCCATTTTCATCGATAACGGAACACTGAACGCGGCAGACTCCGAACTCTATATCGGCCACCACGGCGCAATGACGATGGAAATGAAGAATAACGCCCGGCTGGAATCCAATAAAACAGTCTATTTCGCCGGCGGAGACAACTCTTCTACCACGAACGTTACGGCTGAACGCATTCTGACAATCGGAACGCCGAACTCTCAAACTGACCAGAGCGTATTCCACGCAAAATCTTTCGTTATCTCAAGGTACTCGAACGGAAAAGTCGTTCTCGAAAGCGGCTCCATCATTTCAGACGAGACAATAACCGTCGGAATGAACGCCGCCGGAACGCTTGCCGCGCACGGCGGAACGATTCAGGTCGGCGGAACCTTTTACGTCGGTCAGGAATCCGGCGGGCACGGAGTCCTGGATCTTCAGAACGTTCAGCTGAACGCTTCCGGACAGTCGCTGATATTCGGAAACGACGGATCCGCCGACGTTCAAATTGCGAACAGCACAATAAACGCGGGTCTGATAACCGTCGGCAATCATGACGGCGCAAGCGGAAACGTAATAATTAAAGACTCCGCGCTCACGCTCTCCAACGACGGTCCCTTCTTCATCAAAAGAGGCTCGCTGACGCTGGACAACGTTACGCTGAATTCTTCCTTCACGCAAAAAGAATACGCCTGGGGAAGTCAATCCGCAGATGGAGTAACCGAATTTAAGAACATGACGCTTACCTTCGAGAACATTTTCCGGCTCAACTCCGAAGAAAACGGAAGCGCCGCGATAATTATCGGCGAAGGCGCGGCTCTCGAACTGAAAAACGGATTCTGGATGGCCAACGCGGCCAACAGGTCGGCTTATCTGGAAATCCGCCGGGGAGGAAAACTCTCCGTCAAGGGAACGTCCTACCTTACGGACCACCGAACAAACGCCTACGGCAGCGTTACCGTGGACGGCGGCGAGTTCCAGGGCGACATGCTGTGCGTCGGATGGTGGGGACCAATGGATTTTAACGTCGTAAACGGCGGAACGGTTTCGGCTAAAGAAATTCGCTTTAACAGCAATACGGATTCCAACCCAAGTTCCCCGGCCGACTCGCGCACCGGCGACCTGACTGTCTCCGGTTTTGGAAGCGCCATTAATGCTGCGGGAACCATCACCTTCGGAAACGCCTCCCGCGATAAAGTTACTGTCAATCTGAACGCTTCGGAAACCGGATTCGGAAAAATCACGTCCGCTCAAAATATCGTCGGCCAAAACGTCGAGTACGTTCTGAAAGCCCTCTCGCCCATCGTCATCCAGCAGGAATACTCCGCCGAAAACGGTTTCACTCTCATGTCCGCGGGAGGAACGATCTCCGGTTTTTCCGGCGTTCTTACCAGCGGAAACTGGACGGCGTCTCTTTCTGACGATAAGAAATACGTCGCGGTCAAACAAAATTCAGACGCGCTGGGAACGATTACCGGAACGGGTTCCGAACTCGCGCTTCAAACTCCGGCTGAAAGCGGCTGGGTTTGGCTCGAACCGGAAAGCGGCAATCCTTTCCAGTTAACCATGACTATCGACGGAGTAAAAAGTATCGATTCCATGACCGCTCTTGCGAATTTTATGAACGATTCCTTCACCGACTTTCACGCGGAGGCGGTATCCAATGAAGAACTCCTTCTGACAAATCTGGGAACCGATTTTTCCAACGCCATTTTCGCCTGGGATTTCTCCTCGCTCGCGTCCGCGGGATTTTCAAATCTTGCCGTTACCGGTTTAGGCGGTCAAAACGTTCCGGAACCGGGGACCTGCATTCTTCTGATTCTCGGCGCCGTTGGAATTCTGGCCGTCGGAAAACGCAAATAAGACTAACGCGTTCCGCTTCGTTACAAACGCTCCAGGCAACAAACAAAAATCAATACGAATTATGAAAAAACAAGATTTAGTAAAACGTACTCTCCGCTCTTTAGCCGCCGCGGCTTTCGTCGCTTTACCAACGGCCCAACTTGCCGCCGAAACGATTGACGTCCCGGAAGGAACGGTAAAGGAATACGAATTGACGCAAAAAACCGGCGTTATCGACGATCTTAAATTCACCGGAAGCGGAACGCTCGTTCTGAACCTCGTGCATTCCGACACAAAAATTAATCCCAATTTCGATAATTTTACCGGCGTTATCCGAATCCAGAATGCCGCAAAACCGGGATGGGGAGTAAAATTAAGTACGATCGGCAGTTTTACCGAAAACCCCAACATTACGCTCGACGTAGCGGATGGAGCTCAGCTTTTCTTAAATCATGACATGCCGAACGACGTCTGCGTCGTCGGCTCTGGAAGCGGAAACGGCGAAAATCGCGGCGCCTTAAGAATTCAGGCGACCGCCTCCGGCAACATTTATCTGAAAGGAGATACGACGTTCGGACTTGAATTCGGATCCGTCTCCGCTATTTCCGGTACCGGCGCGGCGGGCGAAGTTCAGACGTTAACGCTGGGAACCTCGGTATCTAATGGCCGCGGAAACTTTAACGGAATCATCTCCGACGGCGAAAACGGCGGAAAACTCGCAGTCGCCGCGGCTTATGGAACCGTAAATCTTAATGCGAAGAACACCTTCACCGGCGGATTGACAATTAATAACAGCGCCGTCGTGAAACTTGCCGACGCCGCCAGAACCGCGGGAAATTACCAAATCAACGATAACGGCCGCCTGGAAATGAATTTCAACGGTTCCGCAGATCTCTTTGAAAATATGGTCTTCTCCGGCAACGGTATCGTTCGTCTTGTTCCAACCCATTCAAACGCAGTCGTCGCCAGCGGAAATTTCGACAATTTTTCAGGAACGGTCCAGATTGCGGCCGGCACAGACTGGAACAAATTCAGAATAACGCCGAAAACGCAATTGCTTAACAATCAGGAAATCGCTATCGACGTACTTTCCGGAGGTCAGATCTTTCTCACGGACAACGTAACCGTCGCCAATCCGATACGAATCGCCGGTACGGGCAACGGTGAAAACCGCGGAGCTATTCGTCTTACCAGCGGCGCGATTACCGGCGCGATCACGCTTACCGACGACGCGGTAATCGGCGTCGGCTACGGAACGATTTCCGGTTCGATAGCGGGAAGCGCCGCGGAAAACGAGAGCCATACGCTAACCTTCGGCACGTCGAACGAATCCGGTTCATGCACGATTTCCGGAAGCCTTTCCGACGGCGGGAACGGCGGGAAACTTAACGTCCATACGGCTTACGGAAATACCGCTTTCACCGCGGCCAATACGGCGTCAGGCTCGCTCGTCGTCACGGGCGGAGCCGCAACGTTCGCCAATAAAAACGCCTTCTCTTCCGTCGCCGTCGAAGGCGGAACCTTAACGCTGAACCGCAGCGGCGGTACGATTCCAACCGCGACTCCCATTACCGTTGGAACGGAATCCGGAGCCGCCGCAGTTTTGAAACTGGAAGCCAACAAAGCTCTGGGAGACCATACGGGCGCGGTCGCGCTCTACAAAGGGGCCAGAATTGAAATCAACGGCAACGACGTCTCCATTGGCAACAATCACGGAATCGACTTCATCGGCGGAGGCGACGTCGCGGGAAACGGCTTTTTCTGGCTGCGCGGAAACGGAGCAAAATTCACCCTGACCGGCGCAAACGCCGAATCGACGATTTCCTGTCAGTTAAATCTCTATCATGAAAACGTCGCAATCGACGTTCAGGACGCTTCAAGCCGAATGACGATATCGAGCAAAATCCTTTCCTACGACGACGGTTCCGGAAAATTCGGCGGATTAAACAAACAGGGGGCGGGAGAACTGATTCTGACGAATACGGCGACGGATTTCAATTCGACTCTGAACGTTCTGGAGGGCAAACTGACGCTTACCGACGCAATCAAATTTTCCAACGCGGATGTTTCCATAAGCGAAGGAGCGGTTTTCCGTACGGAACGCGGCGCAACGGTGAAAAACTACGCGCTTAACGGAACGCAGGAAATGACGATCGTCCAGAACGACGACGCGCTTGAAATTTTACCGCTCAACGTATCCGATACGGCCTCGTTTGGAGACTCCGCGGTATTCTCCCTCGCGGCAAACGACGCATTTGACTTTACGAACGTCGGAGTCTTGAATCTTCTGACGGCCAACACAATCGACGGACCGGAGAAAATTCAGGTCCAACTTCCGGAAACGCTCTTTCCGGGCGAATCCATTGAGGTTTTCGCAAACCTTGTCGCCCTGGAAAACGGTTTCGCCTATCAATTAAACCTTGACCTGGGAAACAGCGTTCCGGAACCGACGGCGTGGACGCTTCTGCTCCTGGGCGCATTTGGTATCGTCGGTATTCGGCGTCTAAATCGAAAAACAGCTTAAATCCAGAATTCCAACGCGGAATCTTTACCGCAATTACTCATTGAAAAAAGCCCCGTTTCCTTAATGAAACGAGGCTTTTTTACTTACGTATCGGGAAAAACCCGCTTCAGAAATAAATCCGACGCGCTCCCGCGCAGTTTTGCCGTTTAACGACGCGCAGCAAGCCCAAAAGACCAAAAGCGCCCAGGAACAGGACTACGGCGGACGGTTCGGGAACCGCCGCAGCGTCGGGACTGGCCGCAATCGAAAGAACGTCCGTTTCTTTATCGTAAATCCAATTCCAATTTCCAACGGCTTCCGAATCGTCAAGAAGAATCTTCATATTTTCAAGTCCTTCCGCCTCAAGAATATCGAAAGAATCAATCCAGTCCAAATATCCCCAGGCTTCCTCGTCCAGAATCAATTTTATGACAAGCTCGCTATTATCGCCGCAACCGTAAACTCCGCCGGTAACCTTCAGCGTCTGGTCTTTCTGTATCTGCTCGCGTATTTGCGATTTCGTCAAATCAAGCAGATGAGTAGAGCCCTGACTGTAGAATAATTTTCCCTCAATCGTTCCGATACCGGTAATGGACGCGCCGTTGAGAACCGTCGTGTCGGAGGCAATCTTTCCCGTAATATTCAGCGTTCCCTGTTCCACGGTCGTCGTTCCATGATACGAATTGCCGTTCCCGGAAATCGTCCACATTCCCGTTCCCGTTTTCACGACGGAAACCGGAATATCCGAACGGTACTCCTTAAGGACCCCGCCCCAGTCGCCGTCCGTATTCAAACCTCCGACCCGCAACGTAACCGGACTCTTACTGGAAGCGCCGGTTCTCGCTTCGCCTTTGGAATTACCAACCGTAGAAAGCTCGCCGATTTCAAAAATTCCCGAATCACTTTCTCCGGCGGAAAAGAAAAAGGAGCCGTTCCCCACCGATTGATACCGGGCTGTTCCACTGGACGCAGAGCCGATTTCAAAACCGACAAACCCGCCGTCTTTACTGACAAACGTTCCGGAAAAATCGGATGCGTCGCCGTAAATCTTCAATTGCCGTTGAATAGCGCCATGTCCTTCGAGAGCAATCGTTCCGGAGCCGGTTAATTTACCCCTTATCGACGTAATCGCGCCGTAGTTCATGTCGATAGCGGACGTCGTTCCCGCGGCAACCTCCGCGTTCAGAACCGTCAGAGCGATCGTTTCCGAGCCGGAATTTTTGACGGTTCCGCCATTGAAAATAAGGTTCTCAACAACGGAATTACCGTTCCCGGGAACCAGCGTTCCGCCTTCGTTCAGCGAAATCTCCCCGGTCATCGTCGCCGCGGCGGAAGAATTGCCGACATGGAACACTCCGCCATTAAGCGCGACGGCATTCGGAAAATCCACTTTGCCAATTATGTCGCCTCCATTAACCGTAAGTTTTTCAAGGTCCGTAACGTCCGCACTAACGTCCGTCCGCGCTCCCTGTGTGCCTTTCCCCTGGAAATAGACGCTTCCCGTACCGTTTTCCGCCGCGTCGATAACCAGTTCCGAACCGGAAATCTTTCCCTGCAAAAAGATCCCCTTCGAGCCTTCCTGAAGAATAGTTCCTCCATTCGCGGCAATACTCTGGTTGACGCGCAGATAACCGTCGTCGTTCCGATTGAAGGAAAGCGTACCGGCCTCGTTAATGACAATCGACGCCGTACTTCCGGGAATCGCGTCGGCGTTCGTATAGGTAAATCCCTGAAGATGTCCGACGGACGCCGCCTTACTTCCCAAATCGCCCGTAGACGACCCGTCGCCGATCTGAAGTTTGCCGCCGGAAACGGTAAACGTACCGGCAGTACTGTTCTCCCCGGTCAACGTCCATGTTCCCGTCCCGACTTTCTCCACGTTCACGACGGCTTTTACGCCGCTGGCATAGTCGACCAGCTTTCCGGCAAACGTTCCGGACATGTCTTCGCCGCCAATCTGGAGGTAAATATTTTTAACTCCGGCGTTCGTAGTATTTATCCCCGCGCGAACGTTCGTATTGGGATTCGCCGTTTCAAGCATCCCCATCTGAAAGACCTGCGTCGGAGAATCTATCGTAGAAACAAAACCAAAACCGTCGCCGCTCGTTCCATTGTCGATAACATAACGCGCTTCAGCGCTGGTCGAGTCCTTGCCAAGAAACATAATCCAGGAACCTTCAGTCGCAATCGTTCCCGTAAACGCCGTATTATTTCCGCCGAGCTGAAGCTGCGCCGCCGTCGATACGTTGGTCAAATTTCCGGAGCCGGTCATATCTCCCATTAACATAAGATGTCTGCCGGAAACGGGATTGACATACCCCTCCGAACGCACTTCCACCGGCGCGTTCAGATGAAAATTATTGCCATTCGTCGCCGGGGCGCCGTTATTCGTAAGCGTACCGCCGTCGAAAACAAGCGCGCCGGATCCGATAGCGTCGGACGCGACCACGTTAAGCGTAGCGCCCGCTCCAACAATAACGTTCCCGGAATAGTCGGCGTTATCGCCGCGAAGATTCAGTCTGGCGTTCTTACCCGTCGCAAGAACGTCGCCGTCGCCCTTAAGCATATTCGCCGCAATAGAAATGGGCGCCGTTCCCGTAAAGGTAAGACCGGCGTCATACTCGCCGCTTTCAGACGCATAGGAGAAAACGCTCCGACCAAATCCGACTGCGCACGTACCCGCGTTGGAAATCGCCGCGCCGCGTCCATAGACTTCGAACCAGTAATCTCCGCCCACTTCGGAACGGTTCGATTCAAAAATCGTCCCTTCGTTAAGCGTCATGGCGGCGCTCCACGACCCGCTTTCGCCACCGTCGCCGTAAATGAGTTTCGTCCCCTTGTCGCTCAAAACAATTTCGTTCTTTTTCTCCACGACGCCGGTCATCGCCGCGCCCGTCGGAACAAGAACCGTACCGCCGCCGGAAATCAAAATATCGCAGTCGGTTCCCCAGTCGCCCGTAAAGTTGACCGTTCCGCCCCAGGTCAGAGTCGCGCCGGGATGAACATTAACCGACCCCGCGTCCCTTCCGTCGCGGAAGAATACCGTCGCGTTAATGGAAGAATCCTTCGTAACGGTCCACCCGGTATTCGCGACATAGTGCCCGAACGAAGTTATCGCTATCGGCTCTCCCTTCGAATCCACAGCTTCAAGCGAACCTCCGTCAAAAATAACGTATCCAAGATTCGCCCGCCCGTCGACCAGCGTCATGTTAAGACGCCCTCCGTCGCTCAGGGTAATCGTAGATAAAGCGTCTCCGTCAACCTGAAGAGCATTGAACGCCGCGAGTTCGAGCGTCGTCCCTTCTCCGGAAACATTAATCTTCACATTATTGAGCGTTCCCGTACTGGCCTTCGTCATCCGAACCGTACCGCCGCCGCTGATATTCCAGGTTGTCGGACCGGAAAGATCAACAAAATTAATATCGGAATTAATCGTCAGCGTTTTCCCGGCGTCAACGATAAAATTACCGGTTTTTCCCACAATACCATGACCGTCCGCGCGAATCAGAATCTTTTCGCAATTGATAAGCGTATCCGCCGTTGCGTGAATCTCGCCCCCGAGAAGGAAATTACCAAAGCCGGACGAACTCTTTACCGAGGAAATCTCCCCGCCGTTAGCCGTCACGTTTCCAAGATTAGCATGTTCGCCGTCTATCGAAGTCACTATCGAACCGCCGTTCAAAACGACGTCGGGAACGCTGGAACCATACAGAAACGGGTTCTTCGCCGCAAGATCAAGCGTCGTCCCTGAATTTACCACGATTAACGAAGTGCCCAGCAGTCCGCCCTCGCTCGTTATCCGCAGCGTTCCGCCGTTAATCGTCGTCGTTCCGGTATACGTGTTTCCCGTTCCCGACAAAGTATACGTTCCGGAACCTGTTTTGACCAGGTCGTTCGCTCCGGTAAACGGTTGCGAAGATTCTCCAGACGCGCCGTCCGCAGTAACCGTAATCGTCGCCGCCGACGAAACGCCCGAAAACGCCGACGAAAGTATCAGGGCCGTCAAAATTCTCGAAAAAGATTTACCGCTGGAAATTTTCATAACCATATCCCATAACTCTAAAATAAGAAAAACTTATTAATGAATCCCATTATACTCCGAATCTGAAATTTGTTTATTATTTTTTATCCAGATTTTTTTCACTTTTAAAAAATTTTTACCACATAAACATAAAATTAAGACAATCAAAACAAAACGTCCCGCTCTCAACGATAATAACGATTCAAAACTGAAACCTGATTTCAACTCGAAAACCAAAGTTTCTCACGCGATTCAAAACAAAAATCGAGAAACCGGAACGCGGCGCGGACGATTTAAGAAGACGCTGAAAGTATTTCTGCAAAATTCCGTTTAAATTTCAGTTTTTTTGATAAAAAAACTTGACATAAAGAAGGTAAATGCTAAAATCAAAAGAAATTTCAAAAATAAACCGTCGCGCGGCGTCCCGTCCCGACGTTTTTCAACAAACTCGCCGACGCATTCCTTCGCTTATTCCCGCCATAGGAGAAAACATGAAAAAAACGCCTTCTTTTTATTCTTATTCCCTTCGTTTCTTCCGCGCCGTATCGGTTTTAACGTTAATCGCGGCCGCCGTTTTCAGCGCGCCGAACGCTTTCGCGCAAAGCGCCGCGCCGTTGCTGGACATTTCGGGAGAAACCGAACGCCAGACGGTAATCGCCCCCGGAACGCCCGACGTTTATCAGGGGCACCCTTACGCGGTCATGCTTCCGGATCGAAAAACCATTTTCACCGTCTGGTGCCTTAATCACGGAGGTTTTGCGGGACCTGCCGCCAAAAGCGAAGACGCGGGACTCACGTGGACGCGCCTGGACCAGCGAATGCCCGAAGGTTATCGGACGCACAAAAACTGTCCGAGTATCTACCGTCTGGTAAACGCAGAAAATCAGGCTTTCCTATGGGTCTTCACATCGCAGCCTCTAATGGCGCGAATCGTAAGCGCCGACGACGGCGAAACATGGGAAGAAAAATCCCCGCTAGGTTTTCCCAACGTCATGGCTTTCAGCTCGATCATTCCCAAAAATCCGGGAACGCGGGATGGAAAATATCTCGGATTCTATCACGTCCGCATTGATTCGGAAAAGAACATCCTGAACATGGAACCCCGCGTTCCAAACGGCTCGCTCGCCGTCATGATGAGCGAAACATGCGACGCGGGATTTACCTGGAGTCAACCGGTCATGATCGCCGACGTTGAGGGAAAAGATCCGTGCGAACCCTACGCTTTCTGGAGTCCGGACAAGAAGGAAATCTGCGTCCTGATGCGCGAAAATCGGGGCGCGGGCGACAAAAGCCGTTCACTTCAAACTTTCAGCCGCGACGCGGGAAAAACATGGACGCCCCCCGAAGAAACGTCCTGGGAACTTACCGGGCACCGACATATCGGAACCTACGCGGACGACGGCCGTCTGATTATCGCTTTTCGCGACGTTGCTCCCGGATCGCCCTCGCGCGGCTCTTTTGTCGCCTGGGTCGGTTCCTACGACGACGTCCGACAGAAAAAACCGGGACAATACCGCGTCAAAATCCTTAACAATTACGCCGGATGGGACTGCGGATACCCGGGAGTTCTGAATACGGAAAACGGTATCGTCGCTCTGACTTACCTCAAATACCGCCCCGACAAAAACAAACATTCCATCGTCGCTTCGCGATTCAAACTGGAAGAACTGGACGAAATGCTTCAAAATTTACGCCGTTAAACGCAGAAAGGGAGAAAACGCCGTCCGCTTTCTCCCTTGTTTAACCCGTAATCGAGATTCGCCCGTCACTCAACCCGGAACGTCCGCGACGTCGTCGTCTTTTTACCGTCAAGCTCCGCGGTAAATTCCAGCGTCGCGGTTTCATTCAGAAACGTGGAATACCCAAACGTTCCGTCTTCCGCCGCGGAAATGGAACGTCCGTTAACGCTTACCTTCGCTCCCGGCGTCGTCAATCCGTAAAGTTCAACGACAATCGGACCCCGTATCGAAACCGTATTGTTTTCCGGAAAAGACTGAATCACTAAACGGGGACCGTTCGTAAACGACTCGATTTCACGCGCAAGCGCCAGTCGCGCATTCTCGAAACTGGCGGGATCCTGCTCGATATCCGAAATGGAACGCACCGCCCGACGCGCAATCTCAAGACTTCGCGCACGTGCGTCCAGCCACCAGAGATCGGCATGTCCCCCTTCCTTTTCCTGTTCCAGAAGTCGCTGGTACAGAACAAAATACTCAAAATCTTCAAGACTTTCACGTTCTATCTCCCAACGAATCGAATCCAGAGGACCCGGATATATCGCGTGCGTGTCGCCGGGGCCGTACTGTTCCGTAGGAGAGCCAAACGGGTTCTCGCCCCAGAAATTCAGCCCCCAGTGAAGATACCCGTCAAGTTCTTCCGTAAAATTTATCCAGTGCAGAGCGCGAACCCGCGTCGCCGGAATATCCATAAAGCGATTCGGGTATTTCTCTCCAATCGGGTGACAGCAGATATAGTACCACATCTCCTCATTCTCGCGGCGTCTCTGATCAAAGCCCGTACGCCAACGATCATAGTGCGAGAGCTTCGGAACCCATATCTCAAGGCAATCCGTAAAATTCAGCGATTCGATCGCGTCGATACGTTTCAGGCCCGGCGCCGCCGCGTGTATTCTCTGCGACGCGGCGCGCCACGACTCCATATCTTCGCGGAACGGCTCGTCCGCCACATGAATCATCGCTCGTTCAAGACGGCCCGTTTCCTTAAGCCACCGCTCCAGATTACCCAATACCGGCTCTATCCATTCGTTCGCGCCGACGTCGATATATTTTCCTTCTTTTTCATCAAAAACGCGAACGGTACGCCAGACGATCTCATGTTTTTTCCGGTCGATATGTCCGCAGTGAGTCAGCTCGATCCGATCTGCCAGACCGTATTTTTCCGCCAGTTTCAGATAACGGTCGAGATTCGAGAAATCTATTTTCCAGGATCCGTCCGACTTTCGCGTTGCATTAAAAAAAGCCCAATTGGTATAGATGACGTTCTGACGATGTTCCGACATATTTTTAAAATATCGCTCAAGAAGCGACCAATACTCTTCCGACCATTCGCCAACCTGATGCGCCTTCGCAAAATTCCACGTCGAAAACCAGTTCGTTACCCACAGATGACGCTCCGACGGAAGCGTGAAATTGAAAACTTCAACTTTTAACGGCAATGAAACTGAA
>CAZWOV010000035.1:12412-13143 GCA_964635645.1 uncultured Planctomycetaceae bacterium
AACCGTCTCGTTTTTCAACGTAATCGTCCCTGAATAATTACCCGACTTCGCGTTATCCGGAATCTTAACGGTAACCCAAACCGCCGCGCTCTCGTCGGCCTTCAGAGAAATCGTCTCGGACTCGTAAAGTACGTCCGGAATATCGCACGGAGCGCGCCGCGCCGCTATCTTCTCCGCGCCGGGCGTGTTTTTGGCAACATGAATCAGACCAACGGGACGAAGACGAATCTGGTCGGCGGAAATCGTACTGACCTGGTCCTCGTGCCGAAGTTCCGACGCAGATAATTGGAGATCCGCGCAATCAGAAGAAGAAAAAACGCCAAACTGTCCCGACTCATACTCATTCCGCGCCGCATGAAGCGAAAGCGCCGAACTCTCTTTCGGACGCGAATCGGGAAAAATCTTATTGTGGATATTTTCCGGCCAGATACTCGCTACTTCCGCAGAGTATCCGCTGGGCAGAAAAAATAAAAGACCGCAAAGAAACGGAATGCCAAAGCTAAAATAACGCGCGTATGCGCCTGACGGCAGGATGTTCATCAATCGACTCCATGTCTGTTAAAATGACAAATTCAAAAAATCAACCAGACAACTTCAAGTAAATCCTAACTTAACGCGGTAAAAAAGTCAATACCCGCGAAAGCTGAAAGGCGAAAAAAGGCGGGGAAAAAGTGGAGAAGACGCGGAGAAGACAAAAAAAAGGCGAGAAAAGGGCGCGGGGAAGGGGAGAA
>CAZWOV010000036.1:0-13118 GCA_964635645.1 uncultured Planctomycetaceae bacterium
AACGTAAACGAATCTGCCGGCGACATGCCTGGAGGACGTCTGGATTACCGATACCGAATACTCGGACAATACCGTTCTCTGGAACCCATTTTGAAAACCGTCGTCAAACGCGACGAAAACGGCGTTCCTATTCGAATTGAAGACGTAGCCATTCCTGAACTTGTACTTGAAAAAAGCGTTCACTTTAATCAAAGTAAAGGACAGACTTCCATGTCCGTCTTTATTAAACGCGAAACCGGTTCAAACGTATTGGATATCGTAGAGCAGGTCAAAAAACGCGTCGATGAAATGAACGCCCCCGGAGGAATGCTCAAGCGTTTTCATCACGACCGGTACGGACTAAAGCTCCATATTACGTATGAAGACGGAAACTACATTAATCTCGCTATCGCAAACGTTCTGAACAGTCTTTACTCCGGCGGTTTCCTTGCGATTTTCTGTCTCTTGATTTTTCTCCGCAGTTTCAGGCCGACTCTGATCATTGCCGTTGCCATTCCGCTTTCGGTTATCGGAACTTTCGTCATTCTCTGGGCCGCGGGGCGCAACCTGAACGTGATCTCGCTTGCCGGATTAAGTTTCGCGACTGGAATGGTCGTGGACAATGCGATCGTCGTACTTGAAAATACCGACCGTCATCTTGCCAACGGAGAACCGTTAGGGAAAGCCTGCTACTTATCTGTTAAAGAAGTCTGGGGAGCGCTCCTCTCTTCGACTCTCACTACCATTGCGGTATTTGCGCCTATTTTAACGATTCAGGAAGAAGCCGGCCAGCTCTTCTATGATTTAGCCCTGGCAATCTGCTCCTCCGTCGGACTTTCGCTTATTGTAGCCGTCACGATTATTCCATGCGCGTGCTCGAAATTTATGAAACCGTCGAAAGAATCTCACGGATTAAAAAAGCATGCCCTCAATTTCTTCGGAATCGTCCCATTTTTCAAAACCCTCAACGAGAAATACGCCGATTTTATTTTTATGCTGACCGCGAAAAATGCTTCCGGAGTCTGGTGCCGCGTGGTACTGGTTACGACCATTACCGTTGCGTCCATTGCAATGAGCGTTCTCCTCATGCCGCCGGCAAGCTATTTGCCAAACGGAAACAAAAACTTCACTTTCGCCCGGCTTATTGTTCCTCCAAGTTACTCGCTGATGCAGAACTACACGATAGGAAAGCGTATTGAAGATTACATCCGTCCCTTCTGGGAAGCCAAAAACTCTGAAGAAGTAATGGAATATCTTCAGAAAAACAACATCCAGCTCCGAAATTACCAGACGGGCAAACCGATCGATAAAGTTCCAAACCTTCGAGACTTCTTCTTCGTTATTGGCGACAACGCCGTCTTCATGATTGGAATGAGCGGCGACAACGCAAACGTTGCGCCTGTTTCGACCATCTTCTCCAACGCCATGAAAGAAATCCCGGGAGCAAGCGGCATGACCCGTCAGGCCTCTATTTTTGGAAAAACCGGCGGTGGCTCAAACGCCGTCACCATCGAAATGTTTGGAGACGATTTGGAGAAACTTCGACCAAGCGCCGCCGCCGTCCAGGACAGAATGCAAAAATTATTCTCAAAATTCTCGGTGACTTCTTCTCCGCAGAACTTTGACGAAGCCGGACCGGAAATTCATCTTAACGTAAATCAGGTGCGCGCCAAAGACCTGGGACTGAGTATCAACGATTTGGCCGTCGCAAGCCGCGCCTTCATTGACGGAGCGTTCGTCGGCGATTTCAATTACGAAGGAATCAATATCGATCTGATCCTCATTCGCGATCCGCGTATCCAGATGGACCCATCCAAATTTCGCGATCTTCCGCTTTCCGTCGTAGATGAAAATGGAAAACGCGCCATTATTCCTATTGGACAGATTCTGGAAGAAGAACTTCACGATTCAACTCAACAGATTCAGCGTATCGAACAGCAACGCTCCATCACGATTACCGTTACCCCGCCGTTGACCATGGCGTTGGAAGAAGCGGAACAGATTATCACGGAACAAATCGAAGAAGCGCGTCGAACAGGCGAAGTTCTCCCCGGAGTATTCTACCGATATTCCGGAAGCTCCGACCGGCTTACGCAGGTTCGAACGGCTCTTATGGGAAAATGGACCGGATGGAATATCGAATCCATAAAAAGCGTTTTTCTGAGTAGATTTTTTATTGCGCTTCTGTTGACTTATCTGTTGATGGCGGCTCTGTTCGAAAACTTCATCTACCCGCTTGTTATTCTCTTCAGCGTACCGTTGGCCGCTGTCGGCGGATTCGTCGGACTATACTGGCTCAAGCAGGTTGACCCCATGCAGACGCTCGACGTCCTGACGATGCTCGGTTTTGTTATCCTCATTGGAATCGTGGTGAATAACGCGATTCTGCTCGTCTGTCAGGCTCTTAACTACATGCGCGGCTTCGGAGAATCGGAAGAAGACCGCATCCAGCCAATGGACCCGCGCAACGCCATCCGCGAATCTGTCCGTACCCGAATGCGTCCAATTTTCATGACGACGGGAACGAGCGTTTTGGGAATGCTCCCGCTCGTACTCGGAAGCGATTCGGGAAGCGAGCTTTATCGCGGCCTGGGAGCCGTCGTCCTGGGCGGACTCTCTTTTGCCACGATTTTTACGTTGCTCATCGTCCCTCTTCTCTTCAGTCTCGTCATCGACGTGTTCGGAGCTCCGGAACCAATGGTCTTTGACCTTGAAGAATCGAAAGAAAAACGGGAAAAGAATCCGACGGACGAATCCATGCCGACTCAACCCGCCTGAAATTCCTAAAAAACGGCGTTCGGTTTCATCTGAACGCCGTTTTTCTATGCAAAGTTACTCCTGAAAGATTGAAAATCGTCTCATTTTCCCTTCAAAAAAATGTTTTTTGTCTGAATCGCAACCGACATACGGCACGGAATTGGCTAAACTTCGGACCGAGGAAGCCGGACACTCAACAATTTCCTGAGAATCAACCGAAAGCGTCAAACAACGTCCTTCGTATCGCGCTCCAATCTGAATCCACTTGCCAGATTCCACGGGTTTTGGACTGCGTAAACGCTGGCTTCGATTCGAGAACACAACAAAGCCTTCTTCATCCAACATAATTTTTACGCCTCCCGCATCATGAAAAAGGACCGTTTCGCGTCCAATCTTCTCCGGCATAATTTCCAGATTTATCAGAAACGGACCGACCGGAAGCGTACGGCTTTGAAATCGTCCAAACGTCTTCCCGCCAAACGCCAGAACCTTCGCTTCGCTTTCATCATCCCAAACCCACGTTCCTTCTGAAATCAGCATTGGCAAACGCCATCCTGACGCCGAGAAAATAACGTCTTTTTCTGAATTCTGCGGTTCAATCAACTGAAAGTCCAGCGCATAGTCGGCCCAAACCGGAATTTTACGTTCCTCCCAGACAGACGCGTCAAGCCGGGAAATACGGCGGCTCCAAAGTCCCTGTTCCTCGTCAAAATCAGAACCGGTTTTGAGAATTTTGCGAATAACGGTTTCCTGCGCGGGTCCCGAAATACACCCGACGGGATTACTCCATGAAACGCAGTCGGAAACGTCTGTGAACCGAACAAAATACACGTCCCAGGGCGACCTGCTTTCCGGCAGCGGAATATCCCTGCGAAAAACCGGAGCTTTCACATGTGAGATCTCTTCCTCCCAAACGGGCCATCCATTACGCACAAGTTCCAAACGACCGGCAATCGCCCACGTTTTGAGAGAAATAATCGCTTTTTCTCCATCGAGACGCAATTCTGCAGGACAATGCGAAAGTTCGCTCCAAACTGTTCGCACCGTTCGCGGAGTCTCAATATGTCCGCAACGGCGCGATATCGGCGGAAGTTCGCAGAATTGCTTCTCCAAATCCTCCGCGTTCTTCATTTTCATAGCGTCGCGTCGCGTCATTTTCGCCCCTTGAACGCGAATCAGGCGCCAGTCCGTCATCGTTTCTTCCGGAATCCGAAACGTAGTAACCGCCATTTTTTCCTTGGGCAACGATATCGGCGCAAATTCTTTTAGGATTTTTCCCTTTTCATCCAGCAAACGCAGGAAAAAAACTTCCTCCTCCGTTGAATAAGAGAAGTTCAACGCCTCCAAACTCAAATCGTTCCCGTCAAGAACCTCCTCGTGCCAGCTGAGAATCACTTCCGCGGGACGTTTGGAAGCGGGTTCGCCGCGCCAAATTCGAATAAACTCCTGATTCAATCGAAGCAATGCGGTCCGATTATGAACGGACGGTTCAAAATGCGTGTCCTCAGCATAATCGTTCCATGTCGTAACGCAAACATGCTCCGCTCCAACCGCCATAGCCGCCGCCCAATTATCGCGCATTGACTGCGTATTAAGAAACGGCCGGTAAAATCCGTTTACGCTCCCAAGATACCCCGGCGCGACGCCCGCAACGAGTATTTTACCGTTTCTTTCCCCCGTTCTCTCTCTGTTTTTCTCCTCACTTTCACGTAACGCTTCTTTTCCCAACTGAAGGCGCCGCTTCATTTCTTCCGGGAAAAAACCGTTACACCCAAAATCATAAATACCGTCGCAAACGGCAAGCCATTCCTGCAATTTTGCCGGATCTTCCCGCCGAATCCCCTCGGGAATCAGACGCGGCAAAATATAAATCGCCGTCTCCGGGTCGGCGTTCAGTTCCAACATGACTTTTCCCCAATCTTCGGCCGATAATCCCAAATTATACGCAAATACCGCCAGTCGATTATCTACCAGCCAACTGTTAGGATGGTTTCGATACTTTCGGGCAAACTCCTGAAGCGACTTAACCATTTCCGAAACCGGAACTTTAGCATAATTATCGATACACAAAATAACCTTAAAATCCGTCCCCTCGGCCGCGCGGAAAAAACGGCTCATGATGGAAGTGAACGCCTCTGCCTGAACGACGTCGACAACAAACCCGTCCGCGCCGTAACGTCTGGCGGTATCGATTTGCCGACGCGCCGCCCGCCAAACTCCCGAATCGCTCGGAAGATATCTTCCAAGAAGCGTTCGATCGGTCAGGGGATCGTAATGACGCGGATTTTGCCCCCACTCGTCAAACATTCCGACATGGTCGCTTCCCCAGGAGACATAATGAAAAAAACAAAGCTTTTCAGACCGCGGCTCCGCCCAACTGGTCGATCCCGATTTTACCCCGTCCGCTTCTGGAAAAACGGTAGAGCATTCAACGGAATCCGCCGCGCCGAACTCTTTTTTCAACGCCGGAGCTTTCGACGCCGGAGCTTCTGCCGCTGACAATCCGTTAATTATTCCAGACGACAACGTTACCCAAAAAAACGTTAAAAGAAATTTTTTTAAGACAAACCTCATTCCGCACCTTAATCTTTTTCAAAATTTATTGTTTTATACAGTATCGTCATCCAAAATCCTGTAAATAAAAAATATTGTCTTTTTTCAGAAAAACTAACCGGCCCCCCCTTGAAATATTTTCATTTTCGAGTATAAATAAATTATCGATTTTGGAAGATAAGCGAATGGCTAGCAGCCTCATTGGAAATGAGGTGCCCCGTCAGGGGTTGCGAGTTCGAGTCTCGTGTCTTCCGCTTAACCTTGCGTAAACCGCAAGGTTTTTTTGTGTCTGTCCGCATTCGCAATATATTGATACGGCGTCTTCCCCGGAATATTTTTTTCTAAAAACAAAAAAACGCAGAACGTCTAAATACGTTCCGCGTTTTCCTGAAATTCAGTCAAACTTTCAAATCAGACAGCTTGCCAAACGATAAGATCAACCGTTTTTCTGTGCAAAATCTTTCATGAAAGCCGCCAATTTTTCAACGCCTTCCAGCGGCATCGCATTGTAGATCGAAGCGCGGAAACCGCCGACGCTGCGATGGCCTTTAAGCGATTCCAAACCGATGGCTTTGGCGTCGGCCAGGAATTTATCGTTAAGTTCATCCGTCGCCATTTTGAACGGAACGTTCATCAGCGAACGGCATTCCGGTTTCGCATGACCAATATAGAAACCGTTAGAATTATCGATCACGTCGTAAAGCAACTTGGCTTTTTTCTGGTTCAGCTCGTAGAGTTTGTCGGCGCCGCCAATCGTATTCAGAATCCAGTCGGTGACGAGTTTCACAACGTAAATCGAGAAGCAGGGCGGGGTGTTGAGCATGGAACCGTTTTCCGCCATTTTTTTGTAGGAAAGAACGCCAAGCAATCCGTCGGCGCTTTCTTCAACCAGATCCTCGCGCATGATAACGATCGTAACGCCGGCAGGACCGCAGTTTTTCTGCGCACAGGCATAAATGCAACCGTATTTGCTGATATCAAGCGGTTTATACATAAATTCGCTGGAAGCGTCGCAGATAAGCGGAACGTTTCCGGTAACCGGCTCGTCTTTGAACTGAACGCCCTGAATCGTTTCGTTCGAAGTGTAGTAAACATAAGCCGCTTTGGGGTCTAAATCCAGCTCGCTGTTCGCAGGAGTTCGAACAAAACCTTCCGCTTTACCATCCCATGCGCAACGAAGCGCACCCTGCGAAGCGCCTTCCTTGAATGCTTTCGTACTCCATGTTCCCGTGCAAATATAATCTGCTGAACGGCCTTTGAGAAGGTTCATCGGAATCATACCGAACTGAAGATAGGCGCCCCCCTGAAGGAAAAGCACTTTGTAATTGTCCGGAACATTCATTACTTTGCGAATATTCGCTTCAGCCGCATCAATAATCGCCTGGAACGTCTTGGAACGGTGGCTGATCTCGAGAATAGATATTCCAGCTCCTGGAAGAGCAAGAAGATCTCGCTGAGCTTCTTCAAGAACCTGAAGCGGTAAAACAGCCGGACCGGCGGAAAAATTGAAAACGCGTTCCATTTGAATTCTCCTTTGAGTGATGGATAAAAGATCAGGCGCCTAATCTCCAATTCTAACGGCGTCGATTTTAGATTATTTATTTTAGCATATTTGAAATTTTTGTCCAGTAGGGGGGGACGCCTATTTGGATAAATTTTTACCAATTCCAAACAATAAATGCTCGCAACTTGATAAAACGCAATAAATAGCGGCGATTCGTCCTGTTTTACTAATTTTCAGAAACTCGCGTTCAGCAGCTGGCTTCAGAAATTTCCATCAGAAACGTCCCCCGCGGAGACAAGGCAATTGCGAATAAAACTGCAAATTGAGAAAATTACTAAAACTCCGTCTGCCAGATAAGAAAACCAATTTCAATTGAACGCAGTCTGTTTTCCGCGTTCAAGATTGAAAACGCCGTTCCCGTCAACCTTGCGCAGTACGCCGCCAGGGCGGTAGAAGTTACGGAGAGGAAAAGATATCGGTTGAGACTGAGCGGTTTAGAAGTTGGCCGAAAACGAACGCCGCGTATTCAGAGCGGTTATTTACGATACCGTTTCCCGCATTAAGCGCATAACAGCCCCAAACTCCCAAACAGCCCCGAAAGCGCTGCGGAAGACGATTTCGCCCTCTTATGAAATTACCGCGGTCGCTTGACCGTCATTGAAAAGTCCTTTCGGGAAATCGATACCCGTACGGCTTCGCAGGTTTCATTTCCATCGACGAACCGATAAAAACGGAACAGGCGTGATTTCAGCCGCGCCTGTTCCAATGAAATACGATATTATCGCTTTACCAGCGGGAAGTTTTGCGACTTCCCTTTTCACGAATTCTCATGAGCGCACGAGAATTTACTGCTGCTGACGCGCGTTAAGTTTACCGTATTTAACGGCTTCTTCAGGATCCGGTTCGAATGCGGCGGCCTGTTCGGCAGTCGGAACGGCCAGCGGACGCACAACGCGGAAACCAACTTCCTTCGCAGACGCTTCATACCAGATGGATTTCGGGATCTGCGGGTCGTCCTGATTCCACGATTTATTGGAACCAAAACGAACTGCGCTGCGCAGATTTTCCGGGTAATCATACCACGAACCGCCGCGGGCAACGGTAGCGTAACGTTTACGGCCTTCTTTGCTCACCAGCGGATTGTCATTTCCAGCGTCGGCATAACCGTCGACCAGATACTGGTCCAGGCACCATTCGCGAACATTCCCGTGCATATCGTAGAGTCCCCACGCATTGGGTTTTTTCTGACCGACCTGCTGATATTTGTCTTCAGCGTTATCGTAGTACCAGGCGTAATCATTAATGTCGTCGTCGCCAAAACTGTAAGGCGTGTCCGAACCGGCGCGGCAAGCGTATTCCCACTCCGCTTCAGTCGGCAGACGATAGTAACGGCCGGTCTTGGCGGTAAGCCATTTGCAGTACATCTGCGCCGCGTAAACGGACATGGCGATAGCCGGGCAATTATCTTTACCCATATCGAAAGTCATGTCGGTATACGGCGGGGTCGGACGAACAATACCGTCGGCCAGCGTTTCAAGTTCCGTATCCTGGAAATTATTGGATTCGCGAATCTGTTTTTCCAAACGAGCGGACCAGGCTTCGTATTCTTTCCAGGTCACTTCGCATTTTCCCATCCAGAACGCGTCAACTTTCACTTCGCGCCGAGGAGTTTCCGACGCATTGTCAATCCCCGCGTATTCGTCGGCGTCAACGCCGTACTTTTCGAGTTCTTCTTCCGTCGCGCCCATCTTAAATGAACCGCTTTTTATCGGAACCATGTCAAACGTAATATCCGTACCCGCGATTTTTTCAGTATACGGTTTCATTTCGTCTTCCGTCGCCGCGTCGGCGTTTTCTACCGGAGCCGCTTTGGTAATTTTAGAAAGCCATTCAATAGAATTAACCTGCCACGGACGCGCTTCGTCTGCCTGCGCAAGAACAACGCCGCCTGCAAGAACAGCGCAGGAAATCATTCCGCAAAGAATTGGGTGAGTTTTGGACATTAATAAATCTCCTTTTAAGGCAATAGTAAACACACTACATTTCTTTTATTATACTATTATTTTTATTTTTTGCTAGGGGGTTGAGAAAAAAATCGCTCTTTGCATAAAAATTTCCACCTAAAATAAGATAAAGGTCTTTTCAATCCCTTGACTTTTATGAGAAATTCATTTAAAATAGTTCGTAAAGGCCGTTAGCCGCCTGATTTTACTTTTAAGTTTTATTATTTAGTTTAAAGGAAAAGACCCATGGAAAAGGGCGCGTCCGAACCAACTCTTTATCAAAAATATCTTGGTATTTCCGACACTCAAATTCCGCCGAATCACTATACTTTGCTTGGAATCCAACCGCTTGAATCGGATCCGGAAACGATTCGGAAAGCGGCCCAGAAACGCGCCGATTGTCTTCGTAAACAAAAAACAGATGAAAATATCTCCGAACTGCAAACGCTCATGAACGAGCTTGCCGCGGCTCGTCTCTGCCTCCTGAACGATTCCCGCCGTAAAGAATATGAAGATTTTATTAACGGCCAAAAAGCCAGCGGCGTTCAAATGGCGTCGCCTTTCGCAAGTCAGTCGGATTCTGCTCAAGAAGCCGCCGCTTCGACTCCCCAGACGATGAACCCGACGGCGTTTCAGCAGCAGGCCCCTCAAGCGGTTCCCCAGACGATGAACCCAATGGCGTTTCAGCAGCAGGCCCCTCAAGCGGTTCCCCAGACGATGGACCCAATGGCGTTTCAACAGCAGATCTTTCAACAGCAGTCCGTTCAAACGACGCTGCAGACGGGGCAGGGCGAATGGCAACGGCAGGGAGTATTCCCGCAACAAAGCGTATCTTCTGGAATGACGCAAGGCGTCGACTTCAGCGCTCAAGCCGGTTCTCCCCTATCAATGGGCAATCCAAACGGCGTATCCGAACCTTTTGGACCGTCCAGTAGAACCAATTTGAATTCGGCGCCTAAAGTTTCCCGTAAAAAAGGCCAAAAAAAATCGGTTAATTCCAATTCTACTATCGGTTTGTTCTGCTTTGGCATTCTGGTTATCATTACGATTGCATTAGGATTTATCAGCTGGAATTCAGCGTCTTCCCGCGCCAACCGTCTCTATATTGAGGCCCAGGCCGCAGTTAATTGTCAGAACTTTGACGAAGGCCGACGTCTGGCAGAACAGGCAATTCAGCTCGACAAAAAAGACGAATACGTTCGTTATCGTAAAGATATCGACGTCAAAGAAAAAAAATACCAAAAACGCCTCCGCCATGAAAAGGCCCGCGCCGAAGAAGACGAGTATTACTTCTAAACGGCTTCGACTATTAAAATCTCCCGGATAAACCAAAACAGGAACGGTATTTCCATCGCAACCTGCTTGAGATATTCGGAAACGGATGTTTCGCGAAAACGTCAACGGACTTTGCAAACTTCCGGAGGTTTGATTTTCGGTAAATTTTGATATACCTGACAGAAGTTCTCTTAACTTTTTTTCAGTTTCAAGAACTTCCTTTAATTTTCTCCTCGCCGAATCTTTTCAGTTCGGCTACCTATTAAAAAGGATAACGCAACGCTCATGAAAATTCATGATGTTCAAGAATTTCAACTTGTTCGTGCCAAATGGGGTAAAAAACTGCTCATTCTTGGTCACTACTATGTTCCAGACGAAACCATCGCCCTGACAGACCGCCAGGGAGACAGCCTGGCGCTGAGTCAGTTTGCCGCTACCGACGACGCGTGCGAAGCAATCGTCTTCTGCGGCGTTCATTTCATGGCCGAAACGGCGGATATTCTGGCCAACTCGCCGGAGAAACTTGCCAAACGCAACGGAAAACGAATCCCGGTAATCCTGCCCGACACGACCGCCGGTTGTCCCATGGCGGATATGGCAAACATAACGGATGTAAAAGATTGTTGGAAACGTCTTGGCAAACTGATTGACACAAACGACCTCCTTCCCGTCACATACGTTAACAGTTCGGCGGAAATCAAAGCGTTCTGCGGCAAACACGGCGGAGTCGTCTGTACTTCTGGAAACGCTCTGAAAGTTCTGGATTGGGCGCTGAAACAAAAATCCAGAATTCTCTTCCTGCCCGACCAGCATCTCGGAAGAAATACGGCTCTGGCAATGGGAATTCCTCGCGAACAAATCGTCATGTGGAAGAAAACCGACGGAACCCCGGCGGAACAACTCCTGAACTCAAAAATTATCCTCTGGAATGGGTGTTGCCCCGTTCACGAACGAATGAACGCGCAAAAAGCCAAAGAACTGAAAAACGAAGACCCTGACTTAAAACTTGTCGTGCATCCCGAATGTGCGCAGGAGCTTGTTTGTCAAAGCGAATCGGTCGGCTCTACGGCATTCATTATCAAAAAAATTCAAAACGCTCAAAACGGTGAAAAATTTGTCATCGGTACCGAATCGCATCTGGTCGAACGTCTCCGAAATGAACATCCAGAACTTTCAATCCGTCATCTCGGAGAACCGCACCCTTGCAACACCATGGCGCGAAACACTCGGGAAAACCTTTTCAAAGCGCTGGAATCACTGGAAAATGGCAATCCGGAAAATGTCGTTTCCGTTCCAGACGATATTGCGGCCGACGCGCGAACGGCGCTGGAAAACATGTTGAAACTCAGCTAAAAACTACGTTTCAGGAGGAACCCGCCCCATTCCGGTCGGTTCCTCCCATCCTTCATCGGAGAAATCAATGATTATTTCCATCGCGCAGGAGACGGATCTTCCTGAAATTCTGGCGCTCCAGAAACTGGCTTTTCTGGATGAAGCGACGGCGTTGAACGACTACGCAATTCAACCGCTCCTTGAAACTCTCGACGAACTTCACGAAGAATTCAAGCGCGGTCCCATCCTGAAAGCAGTAGAAGAAAAAACGGGGAAAATTATCGGCTCTATCCGAGCGCTGGAAAAAAACAACACCCTCTTTCTGGCGAAACTCGTGGTTCACCCTGATTTTCGACGACGGAAAATCGCGTTGCGACTTCTGGAAAGAATTGAAACCACGCTCCCACACACGCGTTCGGAACTCTTTACCCGCGCGGACAATTCAGGAAATATCGCCCTTTATCATCGCGCAGGCTTCAAGTCTTTCCAAACGAAGAAAATTAACGAGCGACTTTCATTTGTTTTTTTTGAAAAATAATTGAACTCACGCCTCGCTCTTTTCGCACTTATTGCAACTGTCGCCTTGGGTACAGTTACGGCAACGTTCGCATGTTCCGGAACCCGGCTCAAGCCACTCCCTTCCTCCGCAGGGACTGGACTTCATAAACGCCGCCAAACGAACAAATTTCTGAATAATCTCCGGTGCGAGAATATGCTCCATTTTGCATGCCGTTTCATCCGCAAGCTGCGGGTCCACATCCAAAAAATCCCTTAAGAAATTCTGAATACTCACATGTCGGCTGGCTATTTCTTTTGCCCGCGATTCGCCTTCAAGCGTAAGCGTTACGAATACATACGGCGCATAGTTCACCAAATTTCGCTCCGACAAAGCGCGAAGAGCGCCGGTCACCGATGCATTGGACACCTTCATCGCCTTTGCGATATCTCGCGGCCAAGCTACGCCGTTTTTATTAATAATCTGGAGAATTGCTTCCAAATAATCTTCAAGACTTTCTGAAAGATGTTCAGGGGAATGGCTTTCCATCGTTTTTTCCTCTGGGACCCGGTGAAATTTAGCTTACTATTTAATTTAATTTAATTTAGAAAACGCGCCTTCATCCCGCGTTTTCCAGGACGAAGGCCTTTTCTATTTATCTGAAACAGGCTTTCAGATAATCATTCATATTTTAAAACGGCTCCGGTGTCGGCGCTGGTCGCCAACGCGGCGTAACGCGCCATCCAACCCGTCTTGAAACGCGGTTCCGGTTTCGTCCAGTTCTTTTTGCGTTCGGACAGTTCCTCTTCAGAAAGACGAACTGAAATCTTACGCGCCGGAATATCAATCTCAATAATATCGCCGTCTTTCAAAAGACCGATCGGACCGCCGGACGCCGCCTCTGGGCTAATGTGACCGATGCATGCGCCGGCCGTTCCGCCAGAGAAACGTCCGTCTGTAATTAATGCGACGGAATCGTCCAGTTTTACTCCTTTTATCGCCGTTGTCGGAGCAAGCATTTCCTGCATTCCAGGACCGCCTTTCGGCCCTTCGTTACGCACGACGACAACGTCGCCGGCCTTTACCTTGCCCGCGACAATCCCATCATACGCTTCATTTTCACTTTCAAAAATAATCGCGGGACCTGTATGCTGCATCATGCTCGGTTTCACTCCCGCCGTCTTGACCACGGCGCCATTCGGAGCCAGATTACCGAAGA
>CAZWOV010000037.1:0-11442 GCA_964635645.1 uncultured Planctomycetaceae bacterium
AGCTTCCAGGAACATCTTGCTCCCGGAAACCGCCTTCGCGCCTTCCGCCGGCAAAAACGACGTGAGACGCTCAAGACCGGAAACCGCCATAAACCGAACGTCCGACAACTCACGGCGAACCGGATCGCGCAACGTATCGTTCATTCCGCCTTCCAGCGAATAAAGCCGACCCTCTTCCGCTTCTCCAAGGACCGGAGATTCCTCTTCCACGTCCTCAAAACGAACGCCCTGAGCCTCCATCAGTTTTTCAAGCGATGGAAACGTTATCGCAAGATTCAGCGTCGAAGGATACTCGTCCGCCTCGTTTTTCTTCGCGGCGCAGGGACCGATAAACACCGTGCGGATATCGTCCCCAAACTCACGGCGAAGCATTTTGCAGTGACACAGAACGGGCGAATCCAGCGGCGCTATATTACCGCTCCACTGCGGCATATATTTTCGAACATATTCCACAACCGAAGGGCACGCGCTGGAAATGTAAACTCCTTCGCCGTTTTTCGCAAGAAATTCGCCCGTCGCAGAACTGACCGCCTGCGCCCCCAACGCCGTTTCGCTCGTCCCGGAAAATCCAAGAGCCTTAAGCGCTCCCGCCAGCTTCCGTATCGAAATCCCCGGAAAATAACCCGGAAAACTCGGAGCTACCGACGCAAAAACACGTTCTCCTCGAGACAAAAACTGATTCAATCGCGCAAGATCCGAACGTATTTTCTTCGCGTGGGCCGGGCATACGCGAACGCATTCTCCGCACGAAACGCAAAGCTCCGGAATGACTTGGGCGCGCGCGTTCACTATCCGGATCGCTTTCGGAAAACAGTGCCGAACGCATCGGTAACAGTCCTGACATTCGTTTTCTGTCGTAAAAACCGGAAATTGACGATTCATTTTACCCTCCGAAAATGTTAAATGCCAATCCTTTTATTCGGAATTTGCCTTGAAGACGCCGACTACGACGCAAATTTCCAAAATTTCTCCGAATTTCCTTCCCAAATCACTATTCGCGCGAGAGCGCTCTCCAATCGCCCCCGCCGATTACTCCTGCTTCGGAAACAGCTGATTCAGAAGATCCAGCATCACGCCGGCGTCTACATGATGAAAAATTTGACCGTTGACGATTACGTTCGGACCATCCGCGCACTTTCCCGCGCAAAGTCCGCCGCAAATCTCAAGATCTACTTCGTCCTCGATTCCGCGTTCCTTCATAAATTTTTCCGCAACTTCCACATTTCTGGAATTTCCTCGGGAAAAACAGGAACTTCCAATGCAGATTACGATTTCCGGTTTACCGCCTGAATTCGGCTTCTCCGAAATATTTTCCGCGACGACGTTCAACTCGGCTCCTTCGCTCATCTCACCCCTCCCAGACCACGCGACGATTACAGCTATCGACAAATATCTATCGATAAATCATTAACGAGTCAATTTTACTCTTTTCCTTCGTTTTGTCAATGGGGACCAGCGCGTTTTTGATAAAAAAATATCCAAAATCTGGTAATTCGCGGACGCGGCGGGGCCATTTCAAAGAAACCGCCCCAAAACGGCGAAGCCGTCGGCCCAAACGACTCGTTTCAATTTCGGAAATTAAACGGATTCTCATGAACGTTTCTTTAAAAAACGCCGCCGCGGTCAGCCCAAAAAATAATTATTTCCCCAACCAAAAACTTCACAATTTTCAAATCAAGAAATTTACGCAAAAAAACTGAAATTTACTCAAAAAAAAAAAAAAAAAAAAAAAAAAAATGGAAAAAAAATTAAAAAAAAAAAAAAAAAAAAACTTTATTTTTAAATTTTTTAAAAAAAAAAAAAATAAATAAAAAAAAAAAAAAAAAAAAAAAAAAAAAAAAAAAAAAAACAGGAAAAAATTTCCAAATACACAATAAAAATCACTTGATTTTTACATTTTTTAAATTACAATATATTTTTAAGCTCAAATTCTGTTAATAACAAAAAGATTTTCATATTTTCCATGTCAGGAGTTCCTTTATGTCCAGAAAAATTTACGCGCTGTCAGCTTCCCTGCTTTTTGCGTCAAGTCTGATTTTCGGCGCTTACGGAATATGCCGCGCGGAACTCGTCGTTTCAGGCGAGCAGACGTTAAAAGAAGCCCAACTCAACGCCGAGGACGCCGTCGTCGTTCCCGCGGGAGCGACGCTGAAGGTTGACGGCGGTTGGAACATGAAGCAAAATCAGGTTTTGACCGTTAAGGGAACCGTCATGCCGAACCGTTCCGACAGCGCGATTCTCAACAACAATGGAGGTTCTCCGACTATTATTTTTGACGGAGGAACGTACCGAACCAATTTCACGACGGACTACGTGAGCCAGACGGACGCCACTTTTTTCTACTACAGCGGAGGAAGAATCCAATATCGGCTGGGCGAGGGCGGAATGACCTTTGAAGTCAACGGCGAAAATTCCGTCAGCCGAATTTCCGGTCTCATCTACGACCAGAACGGCGTTACTCCCGGAAAAATCGTCAAAACGGGAAACGGAACTTTCCAAATGGGCGTTCAACCGTATTCCAGCCTTACGGAAATCCAGGGAGGAACGCTCTTCATCAACGCCGTCAACGATAGCGTCAAGACGGCTTTTCCCGCCGGAATCCAGATGAAAGGCGGAACGCTCGAAATACAGAACGGTCTTAAACCAAATTTCCACATTAACGGAGCGTCCGAAGGTTCAAACGCTATTTTGGGTTCGCTCGTCAGCTCAAAAACAAATACCGCCACCCTCGTCGACGGCGCCAATACCGCCTTGACTCTCGGTTCCGCCGCGAAACCTCTCGACTGGACTTCCGCCGGATTCCTTCTCGTAAAAGGCGGGGCTACTCTCAACATGATCAACGGAACCGTTAAATTTAACGGAAAAATCAATTACGAAGCTCAAACCGATTCCATCAGAATCGACGGAAACGCCCGAATGAACGTAACCGGCGGAACGCTTGACGCAAATCAAATTCGACTGGGAAAAGTTGGAACGGGAACCTTGAACGTAACCGGCGGAACCGTCAACTGCGCGACTTTTTTTGTCGGCGGGACCGATAAAGGCGCCATGACAGTCTCTGGAGGAACCGTTAACGCAAATACCTACCTTATGGTCGGATGGTACGCCGACAACAGCGAACTCGCCGTTACCGGCGGAACCGTTCAATCCGCCTCGCTTCAGCTTGGAAACAGCAAAAACTCCAAAATTACGATTGAAGGCGGCGAACTCCTTCTGGATCGGCTTGGAAATCGCCCGGAAGGAGATAATCCGGAAAACAACGTCATTACCCTTCGCGGAAACGGTTTCTCAATCCGCGATCGATCCGGCTCCGGAAAAATAAGCAATCTGACCACGGCCTCAAACACGACTCTGGCCCTTGAAATTGCCTCCGACGGTTTCGCAACCGTCGATACCGTCTCAACGTCGCTGAAAGGAAAAACCATCGTCGGCGGAGCGGGGGGCGCCGGAGTCTGGGACGGAACGCCGATTCAGCTCGTTACGGCCGATTCCCTCGACGTCCTGGGAACGGTTTCCGGCGACGGACTCTGGCTCCCCTCGCTTACGGAGTCCGGACTATCCGCAACGCTCAATCCGGAAGCGAAAGCGATTGCCTTTACCGACTCCAACGACGTCCGGACTCTCCAGACGTCTTCCGACAGAGGATGGACCGTCTGGGATTTCGATATCGACTCTCTGACTCTCGACGTTGAACTTGCCGACGGCGCGGAAATTGGCGAGTTTGCCGACTGGCTGAATCAGGATACGCTTTTCTATCACAAAGCAAGCGTTACGGACGACGGAAAGATCGTCCTTGAAGCTTTTTCGGAAATTTCGGCCGGCGAAGCCTTTTTCTGGGACTTTACCTCATTCGGAAACGTTTCCCTCAACGCGCTTGAATTTCGTTCCCTGAATACCGACAACGTTCCGGAACCCGGCGCATGGCTCCTTCTCTCGCTGGCGGCCCCCGGACTGCTGATTCTCCGCCGAAGAAACCGAAACGTAGCAGGCTTAACGCTACGGCGGCGTAATTTGCGGCGGTTCTCCAATCATTTTACGCAAAATACCGTTTATATTTTTATTTCAAACTGGGAGAAATTTATGAAAAGATCGGCATTCACACTCGTTGAGCTCCTGGTTGTCATCGCGATTATCGGTATGCTGGTCGGGCTTTTGCTCCCCGCCGTCCAACAGGCGCGGGAAGCGGCCCGTCAGATGCAATGCGGAAACAACCTGCGCAACCTGGCTTTAGCATGTCTCAACTATGAAAGTATGAACGGTATTTATCCGCCGAACGGCTGGAACTGGTACTGGGTCGGAGATCCGGACCGCGCGAAAGACGGACAGCCAGGCGGTTGGAGTTACTCGGTTCTCCCGATGCTTGAGCAAAACGCACTTTACCAGATGGGCGCCGACGGAAATCCGGATTCCATTACGGAAACGCAGAAAAAGGGCGCGAAGGAACGCGGCGAAATTCCCCTTGCCGTTTTCCATTGTCCTTCGCGCAGAACCGCGATCGCTTATCCTATGGGAAAACATCAGCCTGTCAATTGCGCTTCCTTAAACGGTATCGGTTCCACTTCCGGCGACCTCGTTCTCAAAGGAGATTACGCGGCAAATTCCGGAAGCAGGGGATTCGTCTATACCGGTCAGCCCTCGTCGGCCGCAAATTTCCCAAATTCTCCGCGATGCGACAAAGACTCGGACTATAACGGCGTCATTTGCGCCCGAAGCGGCGTCGCTATCGCGCTAATTCGAGACGGAACGACCAATACCTATCTCCTCGGCGAAAAATTCCTTTCTCCAACTCAATATGAAAACGGACTCAACGGCGGAGACAATCAGTCGTTCTACATCGGACAGGACTGCGACAACGACCGATGGACTTTCAACGAAAACGGTTACGGACAATACGCAATGTATCAACCGCGCCAGGACAGAATTGGAGTCGATTATTGCTACTCCTTCGGAAGTCCTCACGCCGGAACATTCGCAATGGCAATGTGCGACGCCTCCATCCAGCGCATATCCTACTCTATCGACCAGGAAATCCACCAACATCTTGGAAACCGCGCGGACGGAAAAGCCGTTCAGTACGCGCAATAAATAAAAAACGAACCCCAAAATATCCGCTAAAAACTACGGACGTATCGTTTAACGGCCGATATTCAAAAAGGCAATTCTTTACGTCCCCTTCCCAATATTTGAAAATTAAACTTTAACCCGAAATGAAACGCCCGATTTTTCGTTTCGGTATTCGCCATCCCAAATTCACTGAAAGGTTTCCGCATGAAAAAAATTTTCAGAGGTTTGAAACTTCTCTCGCTGTATCTCGCTCTGGCCGCGGCGTTCATACCGTCCGAAGCTTCAGCGCAAACATATTCCGCCGAAGATATCGCCAATCGCAACGCGGTACCGTATCCCATCCAGCGTCTCCACCGCGACTGGCTCTACCAGGACATGAACACCACGAACGTCGACGGCGTGTTCACGAGCAAAGACTCTTTCAATACTGAAAAAAGCCTTCTCGATACCGCAATCTGGAAGCTGGAAATGAATACCCGATCTTCCGACCCGCAGATTCACGCCGAGCTGAAACGTCTGACCGACAATCGTATTCCCGGTTCCGATCCCGCCTGGAAAGCCCTTTACCTGAAAGTTTGCCAACTTCGCCGTAAAGCGCGTCTGGACAATGCCTTTAAAGATCGGCCCCGCGAATTTATTTACGCGAAACACTTCGTCTTTGGCGACGCGCAGGCCATGTTCGCAATGACGGACCACCTCACCGACGCCATTTTCCGCGAATGCGGTCGCGACTACCGAATGGGTTCGCAGCTTTGCCGTATGCGCGTCAACGAAGACGCTTCCGTAACGACCGAAGTCATTCTCGACTGTCCGAACGGCGTCGTACGCGACCCGTCGCTCTCATACGACGGAAAAACGCTCGCGTTTTCCATGAGAAACGCCTCTCACGACCAGGACGACGATTTCCACCTCTATGTCATGGATCTTGAAACGCGAAAACCAAAGCAGATTACCTTCGGAAAAGGAATCGCCGACATGGAACCGGAATGGTTGTCCAACGGCGAGCTGGTTTTCACCTCCACGCGATGCACGGTATCCGCGCCATGCTGGTGGTCGAGCGTCTGCAATCTCTATACCTGCGACGCGCAGGGAAGATTTATCCGCCGTCTCGGAGTCGATCACGGACACACCGTTTTCCCGCGAGTCACGAACGACGGACGAATCATTTACACGCGATGGGAGTATTCCGACAGAACTGCCGGTTACCTTCATTCCCTTTTCGTCATGAACGCCGACGGAACCAATCAAACCGAATTTTACGGAAACCAATCCCAATTCCCCGCCGCCATCCTCCACGCTCGGGCGGTACCCGATTCAACGAAAATTATCGCGATCTCCGGCGCCCACCACATCGACCAGCGCGGAAAACTGATCATGATCGACCGAAAAGTCGGAACGCAGGCAGGCGTCGGCGTGGAAAAACTCGCTCCGGTTACCCCCTATCCATACCAGGAAAGCATGGGAACGGGAGGAGACGTTACTTTCGATACCGACGGCGCCCAATGGCAATATCCATACGCGCTGAACGAAGACAATTATCTCGTGAGTTTCTCGCCGGAAGGCGGACCCATCCGCGGCCTGAAAGGAATTTCCAACGACGGAAAAGTCGGTTCGCCCGCGTTCGGAATCTACTGGCAGCATCGTCACGGAGGTCGGGAACTTCTCATCTACGACCCAACGATTTCGTCCGGACAGCACATCCCCATGACCGCAAGAAAAACCCCATTCCAACGCGGATCTTCCGTGGACGAAAATCTAAACTCCGGACTTTTCTACGTCCAGAACGTCTATTTTGGTCCCGGACTTGAAGGAATCCAAAAAGGAACCGCAAAAAAACTCCGCGTCGTCGCTCTCGACTACCGCGCCAAAGGAACCGTCGCCCTTGGGCTTCATCCTTGGGGCGGACACCAAACCTCGCCGTGCGCTATTAACAACGGATCCTACGACGTGAAACACGTCCTGGGCGAAGTGGATATCGAAGAAGACGGAAGCTGCTATTTTGAATGTCCTTCGCGCGTACCCGTCTTTTTCCAGATTCTGGACGAAAAAGGCCTGATGATTCAGAATATGCGAAGCTGGACGATGGTTCTGCCCGGAGAGAATTTTGCCTGTATCGGATGTCACGAAGACAAAAACAGTACTTTTATCGACAGAAAACAAATCACGAAAGCGCTGCGCAAGCCTCCGCAGAAAATTCAGCCGTTTTACGCTCCGGATGAAATGCCGGTCCAGGAAATGGAGCGCTTTCTGACCGACTCGGAAAAACGCGCGGTTGAATATCTCGGCCCACTCGCTCCGCAGGGAATGGACGTTCCGCGCGGTTTCAGCTACGTGCGCGAAATTCAACCCATCTGGGACGCGCACTGTATCCGTTGCCATGCCGGAGACAAAAATCCGGAAAAAGCCGACGTCCCCCTGAATCTTCTCGGAGACTACCGACCCATCTCAAACAAAGAAATTTACGGAAGAACAAAATGGCGTCTGACCAAACGCCCGTACGCCGACGTAACGCAGGGAAATCCCGGACGATACTTCTCCGAATCCTACGTCGCCCTCACGGATTTCGGATATAATGCGAAAATCCCGCGCGACGGTATCGGAAGTCAGGCTACCGTCGCAAACGACGCCGTCTACCTCTCCTATTTCGGCGGTAAACGCGAAAACGTGCCTTCTCCCGACAAAGTCGGATACTGCTCGGACGAATATGCAGGAAACGGTATCGTCAACTGGCTTCACGTCTCAAGCGCCTGCCTGCTTCTTCCTCCGTACGCCTACGGCTCGTCGTCCTCGCCGTTAATGAACTATCTGGAACCGACTCACTACGGCGTTCAGGTATCCGACGCGGAAAAACGCAAAGTCGCATGTTGGATCGACCTGAACGTTCCGTACTGCGGCTCGTGGATGGAACGGAATTTCTGGGACAAACTGAATCACGCGACGCACTCGGGCCTCACCCCCTGGTACGTTTACCGCGACAAAATGCGTCAGATTTACCTCTATTTTGAAACGAAACGTCTGAAAGCGGCCGAATCGGAACTCGAACATCTCGATAAATACCGCGCTCGCCTCAACTCCGGAAAAGAGTTCGCTCCGGAAGATTTCGCAAAATATGAATTTGGAGGACAGGCCGTTCAGAAAAAATTCGTGGAAGAGCTCGACAAACTCCCGCAGACGGTCCCCATCTTCGGATTGACGGAAGGACGCGACGCCCGAGGCGGTTCCAATGTAATCGGAAATCCGTTCCGAAATCTGGCGCTGAATCCAGACGCGTTCACTTACTGGCTGCGCAGTTATCCGCGCGTCGAGAGCAACTCGCACTTTAAATATCTGCCGCAATTCTCGCCAAACCATGTTATCGACGGAATTGCCGACGGGAACGACGGACCTTTCTGGCGCCCCGAACGAAGAACCGACCTTTGGCTGACGATTGAGTTCGGACGCGAAGTCGTCGCGGAAAAAGCCGTCCTCACGCTCCGAATGATCGAGGGGGACGAGTCAACCTGGAAATCCGCCGTTCTGGAATTTTCCAACGGTGAAAAAATCCCCGTCGAGTTCAAACTTTCCGGAGAACCGCAGGAATTTTCATTCCCGCCGCAAACCTGCGAATGGGTGAAACTGACGAGGCTTGAAGAAACTTTCCCCCTCACGGATAACGGAATCTCCGAATTTGAAGTCTGGGGAAAAGACAAATAATTTAATCCCGCCAAACGGCGGGAGCAAACGCCCCCGCCTTCTCAAAAGCCTCCGCTGAACTGCAAAAATTTCATTCACGCCGCAACTGGCGAACGAGTAAAACCGACGCGGTTTGAAGAAACTTTCCCCTCGCGAATAACGGAATCTCCGAATTTGAAGTCTGGGACAAAGACAAACAATCTATCGTCCAAACGGCGGGAGCAAACGCCCCGCCTTCCTCGTCAAATAATTCCCGCGCCCGTTTTCTCTATTCGCTCCACGCTTTTTTCTTTCTCGCTCTTTCAGTTCATCTTCTATCGACGATAACGCCTTCCACCGAACGCCCCTTGTTGTTTTTAACGCCTTTAGGGATTGCGTTGGCAGGGATTTATCTCTCTGTCGGCTTCCCAGGCGTCTTTTTAGAGATTACGGTTCCTGGAGCGGGTTAAATGCCCCACAAAGACTTGAGGAATTTGCAGATAGCCTTAACGCCTTCCCAAAATTTCCAGCCCGTCTGAATATTACACAGGGCCCCAATAACAATCGTCACCGTGGCGCTGCCGATACTGATTCCCAATATTTTATACGATTTTCCCAGACGCAAGTTTCGGCAACCCTTAAACGCGTCCTTGCCAATTTTGACGCTTTTAGGAATTTCTGCGGATTTCAGGGAGACGTACCCCTGAAACGCCCTCGCGCCAATTTCCTCTAATGATTTAGGCAATGTCGCCCGGCGCATGTTTCGGCAACTCTTAAACGCCGACTCGCCGATTACCGTGACGCCTTCGGGATTTCGACGGATTCAAGAGAGAAGCAATCTTCAAACAGCGCCGCGTGGATTTCCGTAACGCTTTCAGGAATTTCAACGGTTCCAAGGAGGGGGCAATCGGCAAACGCCCCCTTGCCGATTGTCTCTAATGATTTGGGTAATTTCACCAATCGCAAGTTCAGGCATCCCTGAAACGCCCTCTCGCCGATTACTTTGACCCATTCGGGAATCTCGGCGGTTTCAAGGGATTTGCGCCCCCGAAACATCCCCTCGCCGATATCCTCGACACCTTTGAGAATTACGGCGGGGTCAAAAGTATCGTCGCCCTCCGTCGCCTCCTTCCCGGTTTCCTTGCCGTTTTTAACGAAAGGAGACTCTACTGTTAAACTCCCACTCGTCGATTTCCACGCCTTCAGGGATTACGGCGCTTTTCACAGTTTTCTCTTTAGACAACGCCTCGTTTCTCATGTTGAACTCCTTTTAAGGGCATATTAAAATTTCAGTCAAGTTTCTACGACGACTCTCAACGCTCCACTTTACCATATTTCACTATTTTTACCATACATAATATATTTCGGCGTTTACCCAAAGACAAATAAGCCGATTGTCTCTTTATTTTCACATCAACCTTTGAAATCGGAAGAAAATCCCACCCTGCGGCGCGTAATTAAAACAATCGCCCCCGTCTGCCGTTGTTCGGATGACAAAACCGGAGGCGACGGTTACTCTTTGCTGTTTTTCTCTACGCTTTTAGTTTTTCACTCCATCCAATCAATGGCGACGCCGGAGTCAAACGCCATTTCGCCGATTGCCGCTCCTTGGGGCAATGTCGCCCGGCGCAAGTTTGGACAACGAAAAAACGCCTCTTTTCCGATTATTTTAAGGCCTGCTGAAAATACGACGGATTGGAGGGACTCGCAGCCGCAAAACGCCCAATCGCCGATTTTCTCAGCGCCGACGGGGATTACAATGTTTTCAAGGGACTTGCAACCGTCAAACGTTCCTTTGCCAATTTCTCTAACTTCTTTAGGGAGTACGGCGGATTTAAGGGAAGCGCAACGCAGAAACGCTCCTTTGCCGATCTCTTCGACGCCGTCGGGGATTACAACGGATTCAAGGGACACGCAATCCTCAAACGCACCCGCGCCGATTTTCTTAACGCCGACGTGGAATACGACGGATTTGAGGGACTTGCACCCCCAAAACGCCTCCTCGCAGATTTCCTTGACGCCGACGGGAATTTCGATGGATTCAAGGGACTCGCAACCGCAAAACGTCCCCTTGCCGATTTTCTCGACGCCGACGGGGATTACGACGGATTTGAGGGACCTGCAACGGCCGAAAGCTCCTTCCCCGATTGTCTCGATACCTTGAGATATGACGACGGATTCAAGGGATTCGCAACGGACGAACGCTCCGCTGCCGATTATTTTGACATTTTTAGAAATTACCACGGATTTAAGGGAGAAGCAATTCTCAAACGCCGCCGTGCCGATTTCCTCGACTCCTTCGGGGATTAAGAGGGTTTCAAGGGACTTGCAGCCAAAAAATGCGTACTTAGAGATTTTTACGACGCTTTTGGAGATTTCGACGGATTTAAGGGAGAAGCAATAGCTAAAAGCCTCCTCGCCGATTTCCTCGACGCCGTCGGAAATTACGATGAATTCAAGGAACTTGCAGCCGCTAAACGCCCTTCTGCCGATTTTCTTTAACGATTTGGGCAATTTCACCCAACGCAAGTTTACCCAATCCTGAAACGCCTCAGGGCCGATTTCCTCGACGCCGTCTGCAATGACGATGAATTCAGGGGACTCGCGCCCCCGAAACATCCCCTTACCGATCGTCCTGACGCCGTCTTTTAATTCTCCAGGAATTACGACGGGGTTAAGGGAGGAGCATGCCGAAAACGCCTCCGCGCCGATTTCCTTAATGCCGTT
>CAZWOV010000037.1:11542-13037 GCA_964635645.1 uncultured Planctomycetaceae bacterium
GCTTTAGCTTTTCTCTTCACTCCTTTCAGGACATTGAAAAATGCTATCAACCCGTAAGTTTGTATTGTAACATAATTTTTCGTTCTGTCTTAATAGGCCGTATACAGATTTCATCATTTTTTCCATTTTTCCCTTTTTCAACTTCATTAAGATCAAAAATCCCGTCAATCTGTCAAAAAACCAAAAATCATTCCAGACCGCCAAACCCCTGAAATCAGAAAAAAATTCTACGCCGCGGCGCGTATTAAAACAATCGCCCCCGGACGCCGCTGATCAAAACGGCAAAACCGGAGGCGATTGTTACTCGTTCTATTTTTCTCTACGCTTTACGCTTTTTGATTTTCACTCTTTCAATTCATCTCCTATCGATGACAACGTCTTTGTCAAACGCCCGTGCGCAGATTTTCTTAACGCGGTCGAGAATTACGGTACTTTTCGCAACCGCGTTTTCTCTTAAATAAGATACGTTCATTTTTTAACCTTTCATGCTGTTTTTGACAAATTTGTCAATACGCTTTTGAAGCGCCCCCTCCGATTATTTTGCCGAGTTTGCGCGTTTCCGCCCGGTATGGAAAGTGAAGATACCCATGCCGCAAAGCAGGAGCAGCCATGCGGCAGGCTCCGGAACATTCGTCGGAACAGGAGACGCGACGAGCGACAGGAAACCGTCCGAGTTCAGAGAGAAATAATCGGCCATGTTTCCGGATAGCATTTCATTCACGGCGTCCCAGACGAGGGAGAAATCGCCCTTTTCTCCCTGGAACGAATCCGCGGCGAGGGTAATGTTGGAATCCAGGTCAAAGAAAAGAAGGGAATCCGCGTCCATGTCCAGACTTCCCAGATTCATCGAAGCGTCGCTCAGAGCGAGGACGCCCTGTTCTTCAACGGTAAACGAGGAGGCCGTCAGGTCGAACGTCCGACCGGCAAAATTCAGAGATCCCTCTGAAATCAGGACGTTGCCGGCCGATTGAAAATTGGAGAAGGTTTGAGAACCCTCGCCGGTTTTGACTAAATCGATTTTTCCAGAGACCAGACCGGCATAGGATTCGCTTTTTCCTTCCGGTACGCGTAACGTTAACGTACTTGTCTCTGAGGATGAATTCTTGAGAACGGCGTCGGAAACGGTTGACGCAAGACCGGCTATCGGCGTTTCCGTCAGGCTGAAACCCGCGAGATCGAGCGAAGCTTTCGAGTGGCTGATGGAAACGACGCCGGTTCCCAGCGCATTGTCCGCGCCGAGTTTAACGACGGCCAGGTTCTCGCCGCCGACGTTTATGTTGGAACCGATATTCAGACCGCCCGAAAAGGAATTTTGGCTGTTTGCCAGGACGATCGTACCGTTATCGCCGGAGATTCCCAGTTCGCCGGAACCTGAAATAACGCCTTTTATCGCGTACGCGGCGTTTGATGCGGCGCGCAGCGTTCCGCCGTTTTCAGAAACTTCGATTGGCAGAGTAAAGTTTTTCAGCGAATCGATGTTCGCGTTAAGCATAAA
>CAZWOV010000038.1:0-12924 GCA_964635645.1 uncultured Planctomycetaceae bacterium
TTGGAAAAGTATGAAAAAGTGCCTATTGACAAAAACGAACCGGGGAATAAAATAAAAATAGAATGAGTTTTCATGCGAACGCGAAGACTTTCGCCTCTCCGTTGGGCGAGTATTTTTTGGTTCCCGCCTATGCATTCCATTTCAGACGACAGCTCCCTCCTGAACGCGGCTGTCGGGTTCTGCTTTGCAAAAATTTCAGTCTGCGGTTTGTTTGAAGCTGCGATACGCTGTTGATTTGGGGAGGCGCGCGATATCGGGCCGAGGTTGGCTTGACCAGGTTTTGCGCGTCTGAAAACGAGCCGAATGTTTCTCGTTGTCTTGAAAGAAAGACGTTGATTTCAGAAAAACATTTTGGGGCCGGATAAAGAGAGTGCGGTATTTATTTCAGAATGAGGTTATTATGAAAAGAACGGCTTTTACTTTGGTTGAACTTCTGGTCGTCATTGCGATTATCGGTATGCTGGTCGGTTTACTTCTTCCCGCGGTTCAGCAGGCGCGCGAAGCCGCTCGGCAAATGCAGTGTTCAAATAATCTGAAACAGCTTGGTTTGGCCTCGCTGAACTACGAGTCCTCCCTTAAGAATTTTCCGTCCGCCGGTTGGTCCTGTTCCTGGGCGGGCGACGCCGACAGAGGATTTGGCAAAAAACAGCCGGGGGGATGGACGTTTTCGTTGCTGCCGTTTTTGGAACAGAACGCGCTGTATCAATCCACTTCGAACGGCAACCCCTCCGAACCGGCGCGCGCTGAAATTACCGCGGCGCATCAGATCGCGCTGCCTGTTTTTATTTGTCCGTCGCGAAGAACTTGCAAAATTTACCCGGCCGGCAACCCGCCGACTTCCAACTGCAACAGCGCGTCGCAGCTGGCCAAGGGCGATTACGCTTCAAACTACGGGGATACGGACGCTGTCAAGTCGGAGGGACATCCCGGTTCGTATTCCGCCGCGGACGGCAATTACAACTGGATTCAGCAGCCTTTTAACGGCGTGATTATTTCCGCGACGGAAGTCAGTATCGGCGAAATCCGGGACGGAACGTCCAACACCTATCTGGTCGGCGAGAAAAATAAAGCGGCGGATAGATATGAAATTTCCTGTTGTTGCGACGACGACGGCGTTTTTTGCGGCGCCGACCCGGATAACAGCCGCGCGACGCGTCTGCCGCCGGTTCAGGATCGGGCGGGGTATGTGCCGCGTCAGCAATTCGGAAGCGCCCATTCCGGAACGTTGGGGTTTGTTTTCTGCGACGGTTCCGTTCAGAGAATTTCCTATGCGATTGACCAGGAAACGCACAAATATCTCGGGAATCGGTCCGACGGCGAGGTCGTTTCGATTCAGTAGTTTTTCTTTCTGCTTCTTATTGGAAATCGGCTGCGTCTGAGTTCAGGCGGAGCCGATTTGTTTATGGGGATTTCGTAGTTTTCTTTTTAGTCCAGAGAAACGGCGGGTCGAGCGAAACTCTTCCCGCCGTGGGTTGCCGCGTCTGTTTGTTAAGATAAAAGACTAGAAAATGTAGCGATTGACGACGTTTTCGTAAAGTTCCTGATTTCCGGAGGCGATACCGCCGACTTCTCCTTTTTCCAGCATGTATTTTTCCAGGGATTTGAAATCGTGTTTGCCCGCTTCAATTTCAGCTCCGACGCCGGAATCCCAACTTGCGTAACGTTTGGCGACCATGTCGTCCAGAACGCCGTCCCTGCGGATCTGCGCGGCGATTTTGAGCCCCTTCGCGAATGCGTCCATGCCGCCGATATGCGCGTAAAAAACGTCTTCGGGCGTCCAGCTGTCGCGGCGAACCTTTGCGTCGAAGTTGAGACCGCCGGTAGTGAATCCGCCGTATTTCATGAGAATGAGCATGATCTTCGTCGTCATGTAGATATCCGTCGGGAACTGGTCGGTGTCCCAACCAAGGAGCATGTCGCCGGCATTGGCGTCGATGGAGCCAAGATATCCCTGCATCGCGGCGTATTCCAGTTCATGTTCGACGGTATGGCCGGCAAGCGTCGCGTGATTCGTTTCAATATTCATCTTCACTTTGTCGCCCAGTCCGTAGGCGCGGAGGAAGTTAATGCACGCGGCGGAGTCGAAATCGTACTGATGTTTCGTCGGTTCCTTCGGTTTCGGTTCAAAGTAAAACTGACCGTCAAAACCGATTTCTTTGGCATAGTCGATAGCCATGTGCATGAATGCGGCAAGATGGTCTACCTCGCGTTTCATGTTTGTGTTCCAGAGGCACATGTATCCTTCGCGTCCGCCCCAGAAAGTGTATCCTTTCGCGCCGAGTTCGAGCGAAACTTCCAGAGCTTTTTTGACCTGCGCCGCGGCGTAAGCGAAACTGTCGGCGTTGCACGAGGTTGCCGCGCCGTGCATGTAACGCGGATTGCTGAAAAGATTTGCCGTTCCCCAGAGCATTTTAATACCAGTGCGGGCAATTTCATCCTTAAAGACTTTCACGACTTCGTCGAGATTTTTGTTTGTTTCGGCAAGGGTAGCGCCTTCCGGAGCCACGTCGCGGTCGTGGAAGCAGAAATAGGGCGTCTGCAATTTTTCGCATATTTCAAAAAAGACGCGGACTCTTTTCTGCGCGTTGGGCACGTCGTCCACGGGGCCTTCCCACGGGCGGGACATGGTCGCGGAACCGAAGGGGTCCACGCCGTTCATGCGCATGGTGTGCCAGTAAGCGGCGGAGAAGTTGAAGTGATCCTTCATGCTCTTGCCTTCGACAAGCTCTTCCGGATTGTAATGGCGAAACGCCATCGGATTCGCGCTGTCGGGACCTTCGTAGTTGATTTTGGGGATATTCGGCAAAAATTCAGACATTCTGCGCTCCTTGAGAATTTAGGCTGGGTTGGGCGGCGGAAACGTTTTCCTGACAAAACCGCCTTTTATTTTATTTTAACAGACTGAAATTCTTTTGTAAATAGGGGCCGTGAAGAGATTCGTGTTTTTTCGGTAATTTTTTCAGTTTTGGGGAATTTTTTGCTATTAATTTTAAGGAGGGGCGCGTTTCCGGCTTCCGCGGCATAAAAAAGAGCATACTCGGCGAAAGGCAAGAGTACGCTCCGTTGGTTGGTATTGGCGGTTGAGCCGTTATTCTTCATTTATCGCTTCGCCGCCGTCGCGGGTTGCTAGACGTTTGAGAACGGAAAGTTCCGTTTCAGAGTCCATAAATGAAACGCTTCCGTCGCCGCGCGCAAAAAAGGCTCCGTCCGCGTGAGACGACGCAAAAGGAAGATGGTTGAACGGGACGGACGATTTGGAAGAGCCTCCGTCGACGCGGTTGCATGGATTATTAATGGACCAACGAATCGCTTTTATGGAATAGCAGGTTTTGGCTCCGTTTCCCCCCTGCTGACAACCGCGGATCCATGCGCGGTTGCATCCGGGATATTTGTGGTAATTGCCGCTGACCGATTCGTCGTTATGGACCATTTCGCCAAATAAGAGGGTGTTGCTTAAACCGTCTTTCACGGTTCCGATTTTTGTTTTGCTTCCGTATTGGAGAAGTCCGTTGTTGGGGATAGCGCCGAATCCCGAACTCATTCCGGAGGAAACTTTCATTTTTTCATTTTTTTTCAGTCCGGCGTTATCTTCTGCCGTAATAATGGCGCCGTTGACTCCGTCGTAGGTTTTCAGAGCTCCCTTTTCGAAACTCTGGTATCCGTGACTTAGTCCGGCAACCGGTTCTTCTCCCCAGCTTGGACAAAGGAAAGCGTTGATTGAAGTGTAGAGAACGTTGGATCCCGTTCCCGTGGAGATGAAATCCGTGAGACTTTTTTCCTGGTCGATCATCTGGTAAAGAGCGTTTTGATCGACGTATGGAAGGAGCAGGGCGAGCACTCCGTAATTGTCGACGCCGCGATCCCAGTTTGGGCGATACTGTTCGTCTCCTACGCCCGGAGGAAGATTATTGCTGTGAGCCGAAACGTAGTTGTGGATAGCGAGAGCGATCTGCTTCAGGTTGTTTTGACACTGCATTCGGCGCGCGGATTCACGAGCCATCTGAACCGCGGGAAGAAGGAGCGCAACCAACATCCCGATGATAGCAATAACCACAAGTAATTCAACAAGAGTAAAACCCTTTCTGTTCATATTAAAACCCCCACTGATTTTCCTAAATAGACGTCTGGACTTTAAATTTGTCTCTCAAGGATAAATACATTTTATCGTAATGCGGAGAAAAATGCAAGTAAAAAACGCAAATAAATTGAAAATAAATCATGAATTTTTGTGTGTTGACCGCCGTCTTAATTGGAACGGTTAAGCAGAATATGAATCCATTTTTGTTTTGAGAGGGGTTGCATATTCATAAATTCCCGTTCTTTTTTTATATTTTCGGCGAAATCCCGGGACTCGTAGTCGTTAAGGAGCGCGTTTCCATCGTCAAGCGTCTGTCGGCCGATCTGAAAGGGTTTCGCGGTCATTTTTTCCGCTTCTTTTCCGCAGTTCAGAATTTTATCGGCGACGCCGGCTATCAGCGAGTTGCAATTGTAGAAACGGACGAAATGCCCCTGGTAGGGGATGGGACTGTAGATGAATCCCAGAGGATATTGAGCGTTGATTTTGTCTTTGAAATTTTCAACGCGCTCCCACGCCTGCGCCGGATTTTGGATTGGCAAACGGCGGATTCTGATTGCGGGACGGAGACGATCGTTGGTTGAGCGTCCGGCAAGATAATGGTTCCACCCGTCAAGATCAAATTGAAACGAGCGGTCGTCCAGATTGGTTGCGCTTCCGTAATTGGCGAATCCATCGTAGTTTTTTATGTTTAGATTAAAATCGCGGATCCAGTATCCGGCGTCGAGTTTTTCAAATTTCCAGGCGGTCTTTCCCGATTCGCGGCGCAATCGGTTGAATTTTTCCGGGTCTTTCGTAACGAGGCACAGCCCGGTGTGAGTCAGAACGTTCAGGCGGACGGCAAAAATGTTGGCGATCGGGATATTGTTTGAGACGTCGTTTGCGTAAACGTAAACGCCTTCCGGAAGTTCGCGTTTATGAAGTATGAAATTGGGAGTAGCCATGAAAAAGACAAGCGAGCCGGATACGAGCGCACCGAAGACGGCGTCGCGGCGCCGCGCGGTCTGGAATCCTGGAGGAGCCGGGAGCGAATCGCGGACGGCGGCGTTCCATGCGGAATCCGTCGTTTGAAAAATGGGGCCGTATCGGAAAAAACGGAAGATTTGAAACAGCTGAAAAATGAAAAGAATGAGAAAGAAACGTTCGGGAAATTGTGAAAAAACGGCGAAATAGACGGCGTCGAGAAGTTGTCCGGCGAGGAAACCCGCGCCGGAGATCGCGGCGAGAAGTCCTTTCCGCTTCTTTTTCTGAATAATGAAATACGCCGGGATGAAAAGGAAAAAAGCGGTCGCGAATCCGAGACAGAAGCCGAACCAGCGGGCCTGGAGATCGTAATTGCGACAGAAATAAAGGATTCCCATTTCCGTCGGCGCGAAGCGGAGAAAGAGTAAAAGTTGAGATTTTCCGGAAAACATCGGGGCGTTTCTTTCGTTTTTTAAGTCTGCGTTTGATTTGGCGTCAGAGAACCGGCGCGGCGTTTACCGCCTTATTTCCAGAGTAAAACGGGTTCCGGGAGGAAATTTTCCGCTTTGTTTCAGATTTCCGTTGACCAGCGCCAATTCGAGAAGATTTTGCGAACCGAAAAGCGCCGCCGGCGTTCCGGAGGGAAGGTCGGCGTATGTTTGAACGAAGGAAAAAGAGATTCCGTCGAGCCTCGCGACGGCGGTAAAGGTTTGGCCGGAAGATTGTGGAAGAGGCAACCAATCGTTTCGAGAAACGTTTGTGACGAGATTTCCAAAGGAGTCGGCGTAAAGAATTTCGCCGATTATTTTTACGCAATTGTTTTCCCGGGCGATTTCAGGTTTGGGGAAATTCAGACGAAGAAGGGCGTTTGGGTCTTTCCGCGGACCGAGTTCCCGCGGTTCGCCGCCGTTGGCAAGAAACGCCGCCGTCGGCGCGAGAATATCGCGTCCGTGAAACGTGGAGGAGACCGTATCCAGAAAACAAACGGGGGATTGCAGGAGAAACGTCTCCGATACCGCGTTTGTTTCCAGAAGAAACGTCGGCAGACCGTTGTTGGGGCAGAGGATTCGCTGAAATCCAAATTTTTCGTTCAGTACGACGCAAAGCAATTCCCGTTCCGAACCGACCTGGGGATCGACGACGGCGATATGAATCGTTTTTTTGGGAAAAAAAGGCGCCGTCTGCGCCAGAATCAAGGCTCCGTGAAGGATATTCTGCGGGAGAACCGCGTCTGTGACGTCTACGATTTTCACTTCCGGCGCGCGCGAAAGAAGGACTCCCTTCATCTGGGCGGTATAAAAATTTCCGACCTGAAAATCCGTTAGGATAGTAACGACCTGGGAATTGGAGCGCATAAGACCACCCGTCCATTAAAAGGTTTTGGTTCGGAAAAGAATGAAGAATTTTCGCGTCAGAGCAGAAACCTCTCAAAACGAGAGGTTTCTGCAAAATAGAATAAGGAGATCAAATCGTCATTTCCGCGCGTCGAATGATTTGATCCTGGTAAGGACGATCAAGCTCCACAAAATAACCGCTCCACCCCCAGACGCGAACGATAAGCTGACGGTAATTTTCAGGATGTTTCTGCGCGTCGAGCAGTTGGTCGCGGTTAATGGTATTTATCTGCAACTGGTGTCCTCCGCGGTCGATAAATAGCTTTACGAGCTGCGCGACCTTTTTAACGCCATCCTCGCAGCGGAAAACGCTGTCGTGAAGTTCAATGGTAAGCGGTCCGCCGTTAATGACGCGGGAAAGATCGGGTTTGGTAAACGATTTGATAACCGAAACGGGGCCTGCGATTTGAAAGTCGAGACTCGGCGCGTAGTTTGCCGGGAAGGGCGTTTTGGCCAGTCGTCCGTCCAGAGTAGCGGGCAATTCGTTCGCGTGCCAGATATAGTACATTGCGGAACCGGTTCCCGCCCGATAGATTCCGCCGCGGCAGTTAATCCTGTTTTCCCATGAATCTGCAAAATCGTTTAAAAGGCGAACGGCAATGTCGTCCGTCTCGTCCTCGTCGTTCCCAAATTTTGGAAATTCATGCCGGATTTTGGCCAGGAGAGATTCTTCGCCCTGGAAATTTTTATCTGCGATTTCCGCGAGCTGTTCCAGCGCGTAGGTTTTCTCTTCAAAAACCAGACGTTTGATCGATTCAAGAGAATCGACGGCCGGAGCCATACCTGTGCCGTGAATTCCGAAATTATTGTACTTAGCGCCCCAGCACATGTCCAATCCGCGTTCAATCCGCCCCTTGCACAGCATGGAAAGAATCGGGCACGGAAGCATGTCTACGCGCTCCAGCGACGCGGCGATGGAGTCCGCCTGAATAAACAGTTCGTCGCGCACGACCTGCATGAACGAATCGAACGAATCGGCGGCCTTGCCCGAGTCGCTGCGCATGGCGGTATTGACGACGGCAGGAAAAGAAACCGCCGCAATATTGGGGACGTCCATTGCCGCGCCGGGGATAATGAATTCCCAACACGCGGCTACGGCGTAGTCGCGGGCGTCTTCCAGATCGTAACCGAGCCGAACCAGACCGGGAATGACGACGTCGTCGTTGGCGTATTGCGGGAAACCGATTCCCTGTTTCGTAAGTTCCGTCGCCTTTTCAAGTATTTCAATCGGGGTGTTTTTGGAAACGCGAAGATTGATTTTGGGATCGATCAGTTTTAATTCGCAGGAGGCCTCCAAACAGAGAATCGTCAGCAGGTTTACCGCGTCGTTTCCATCCCGGTCGCATCCGCCGAGCATCATGCTTTGTCCGTTGTCTCCCTGCTGAACGCCGACGTAAAGGTCGCTGTCGCGGTTGAACGTGAGGAAAAATTCTTCGAGCAGGTCCAGAGCCGTTTCCCGGGTAAGGACTCCTTTGTTAAGATCCGCGATAAGATAGGGGTAAAGATACTGGTCAAAACGTCCGACTCCGTTATGGTACGCGCCTTCGCACCACAGCGCGTAGTGCAGAATTCGGATGAACTGCAGCGCTTCGTGAAAATTTCGAGCCGGTTTTCGCGGAATGTTTGAAAGCATGGAAACGATCTCGATCAGTCCCTGTTTTTTCGCCGCTTCGGCATAAGCGTCCACCAGATCGTAAATTGCCTGAATACCGCTGAGGACCGCGTCGAGGAATTCCACCGCGCCGTAATCGTTTTCCTGAATCGCGCGTTCGCGTCGTTCTTCCGCTTCAATACGCTTGGCTTCAAGTCCCGTCGCGAGCGCGTCTTCATAGTTCGGACTTAAATTGAAAACCACGCCTTTTTCATGGAAATACGCTTCTTTTCGAAGACGTTCCATTACTTCCTCCGGATAACGTTCGGGAAGATTGGCGCATGTGCGCGTCAAAACAATTCGTTCGTTCGGGAGAAATACGGGATTTTTGGCTTCTTCGGCAAGGACGGTTTTGAGAATGACCGCCGCCTGCTTGTCGCGGTCAATGCTCCAGTGGGGAAGGAGCGCGTTCCAATCTACCTGACGGCGAAATTGAAAATGTTTCTGTTCGAGAATGTATTTTTTCAACAATTCAATATGCGGAGTCATATCTCAACCTTTGTCTGATTCGGCGATTTTAGTTGATACTTTTTAACCTTTTTGATTATACTTGTTTTTTTTTGAATTGGAAGGGGGGTTGAAAAAATATTTAAAATTTTTAACATTTGATAAACGAAACTCTTGACAGACGGAAATCGGTGATTTAGAATTTAAATTGTCGGGTTTTGATTATGAAATTGAAATTTTTATTTGGGAGGAGTTGCAAATGAAACGCAATGGGTTTACTCTGGTTGAACTTCTGGTCGTTATTGCGATCATCGGAATGTTGGTGGGACTTCTTCTTCCAGCGGTTCAGCAGGCGCGGGAAGCCGCGCGGGGAATGCAGTGCAGCAATAACCTGAAGCAGATGGGGCTTGCTTCTATCAATCACGAATCGACGGTGAGAACCTATCCTGCGGGAGGCTGGTATTATCTCTGGAAAGGCGATCCGGATCTTGGTTTCGGATACATGCAGCCCGGAAGCTGGGCGTATTCAATATTGCCTTTTATCGAACAGAACGCGGTTTTTCAGCTTGGTACGGATGGAAATACCGCTGAAATCACCGCGACGCAGCGGTCGGGGACTAAAGTTCGGTGTCAGTCGCCCATCAACGTGTTCAACTGTCCTTCCAGACGTACCGCAAAACTTTATTTCATGCGCGATTACGGGTCGGATTGCGATTCCATGTCGGAATGCGTCAAGGGCGATTACGCCGCAAGTTTCGGGTCGAGTACGAACGGTTTCAATAACGGCGCGAATCAGTCCACCAACTCCAGCTGGGCCAGCAGTCTTGCCGCCGCCAAAAACAAAACCTGGAAAGATCCCAACGCGAACGGCGTCATTTTCGATTACGGCGCGGCGTCGATTGGACAGATTCGGGACGGAACGAGCAATACGTATCTGATCGGTGAAAAATATCTTGCGCCGGAAGCTTACGAAGCGACCAACTCGACGTTCTGCTACACGGACGACGTCAGCGTTTACGCAGGCTGCGACGGCGATAACATGCGGGTTGCGACGGAAGATAACCGCCTCCCAATACAGGATCGCGCGGGGTATGAAGTCGGAGGTTCTTACCGTTTTGGCAGTCCTCACGCCGGCGCTTTCGGTATGGTCATGTGCGACGGCTCCGTTCAGCGAATTTCCTACGCCATCGACGGCGAAACGCACGTTCGTCTGGCCAATCGCGCCGACGGACAGCCCGTTACGATACCGTAATCGCCTCATGCCTTCGAACGGCCGCCGGGAATTTTATTGGTTTCCGATTTCTGACGCGGAAAATGTCTGGACTCCGATAAAATTCCCCCCGAATGGGCGTAACTATGGAAATATTTCAATAGACTTTTTCTTTTTTTTCTTTATTCTTTTTTCCGAAACTTGACAAAATTTCAAAATCTGATAAAATACGCGCTGGATTGTTTCTTCAGGCGTTGAATGCCGTCCGGCGGTTGAAAATGCCGTGGAAATGAAACCTCTACGATATTTCGTAACAATCTTTTTTGGGAGATTTCAAAATGAAACAGGATCTGATTGCCGTTCTTGACCTTGGGAGCGAAGAAAATTCACGGCTTGCCCGAGGAATCCGCGCATTGGGCGTCTACAGCGAAATTTACGCGCACGACATAACCGAGCCCGAATTGAAAGCGATTTCCAATCTCAGAGGAATCGTGGTCAACGGCGGAAAAAACAATATTGTCGACGGTTTGAAAATTGCCGCGGGCGATTGGGTCTATAATATGGGCGTTCCGGTCCTTGTCATTGATCACGAAGGGCAAAAGGCTCGGGACTGGGAAAAAATACCGGAATCCGACGAGGAAATGCTTTCCGCGCTTAAACCGTTTGTTTTCGCCGTGTGCAAGGCGGAAGCGAACTGGAATATGAAAAACTTTGTCGCGGATCAGATTGAGCTGCTCCGACGGCAGATTGGCGGCCGAAAAGTCCTTCTGGCTCTCTCCGGCGGCGTGGATTCGTCCGTAGTGGCGGCTCTGCTTGCGAAAGCCATCGGCGATCAGCTTTACTGCGTTCACGTGAACCATGGGCTTATGCGCAAGGGCGAGAGCGAAATGGTGGTCGAGGTTTTCAAAAACCAGATTTCCGCGAATCTTATCTACGTCGACGCGACGGAACGTTTTCTGACGAAGCTTGAAGGCGTCGCGGATCCGGAACGGAAACGTAAGATCATCGGCGGCGAGTTCATCCGCGTATTTGAAGAAGAGGCGCGCAAGCTGAACGATATCGAATTTCTTGGACAGGGAACGATCTATCCGGATATCGTGGAAAGCGGAACGAAAACCGCGAAAATTGTTAAAAGCCACCACAACGTCGGCGGTTTGCCGGAGGACATGAAATTTGAACTGGTGGAGCCGCTTAAGTATCTCTTTAAAGACGAAGTCCGCGCCTGCGGCGTCGAGCTTGGACTGCCTGCGAAGATGGTTTACCGTCAGCCGTTCCCGGGACCGGGCCTTGGGGTTCGCTGCGTCGGCGCGATTACGCGGGACCGACTGGAATCGCTGCGCGAGGCGGACGCGATCGTGCGCGAAGAATTTGCGAACGCCGGACTGGACCAGAAAGTCTGGCAGTATTTTGCCGTCGTTCCGGATATCAAATCGACGGGCGTTAAGGATAACGCTCGTTTCATGGGCTGGCCGGTTGTCGTGCGCGCGGTGAATACGATCGACGCGATGAACGCTTCCGTAGAAGAGATCGAATGGCCGGTTCTTCATAAAATCACGAACCGGATTCTTGCCGAGGTATCCGGCGTAAACCGCGTCCTTTACGACATGACGCCGAAACCTCCGGCGACGATCGAGTGGGAATGAATTTCCGGTTCCATTGTTTCTTCCGCCGCCGTAGAAAATGAGTTTGCCGACAGGTATCGGCGGTCTGAATTGAAATCTGATTTACCGCGGCCTGTCGGCCCGCCGACTTCGTTCTGAACGGCGATCCGAAACGGCGTTTGGAACCGCAATGAAATGCAGGTCGTTTGAAAACCGGGCGAAAGCGCCCGTGGGAGAAATACAGTTCCTGCGGGCGCTTTTTGTTCCTGGAAAAATACGGTATTTTTATTTTCCCGGACATATTGAAAAAAAGCCGTATCGTGATATAATAGGGACAGAATCAGCGTTATCGTTTTTCCCGGAGGTTTCAATATGACAAAACAGGTTCATATCGGCGTAGTGGACGACGCGACAGGAACGAACGTCCCTTACCATAAGGAGCCGTATGCGTTTATCGACCTTTTTGCCGGAATCGGCGGCATGCACATTGCCTACGCTTCCGTCGGTGCAAAATGCGCAAAGACTACTTGCGGGGCGTTTTAAATGAGCGCAAGAAACTGGACATACGACGAAACGTTGCTAGCGTTCGAGCTGTACTGTAAAACGCCGTTTGGAAAAATTCATCTGAGGAATCCCGACGTCGTCGAGTTGTCGTCGCTATTACGGCGCACTCCATCTTCGGTTGCGATGAAAATGGTAAATTTCGCAAGCCTTGATCCCGAATTAAAGAAAAGAAACGTCAAAGGGTTATCTAACAGCAGCAAGATGGATCGAACGGTATGGCGTGACTTTTTTGAAAACGGTTGCGAGTTAATAATTCGAGCGCATAAAATTCGGGAAAAACTTGAAAGTCAGAAATTGTCCGAGGTATCGCCAATTGAATTGCGGGACGACTTTTGCGCATACGCGCGTCAAGAAACATTCCCGCCTGGAATGGACAGAAAAACTTTGTCTGCGCAAAGAATTGGCCAAGATTTTTTCAGGAAAACGGTATTGGCCTCGTATAATCTTAGATGTTGCATTACAGGGTTGTCAATTAAACCGCTACTAATAGCCAGTCATATAAAACCGTGGGCGGCAAGCGACGATATCTCCGAAAAAACAAATCCGCGCAATGGTTTGTGCTTGAACGCGTTGCACGATAGGGCGTTTGACGTCGGGTTGATTTCGATAGACGAGGACTATAGAGTTATGATATCCAAGACGATAAAGGAATCAGAGTTTGGTCCGCATTCTATAGATTTCTTTATGCCGTTCGAGGGGAGGCAAATAGATCTGCCAAACAAGTTTACGCCCGACTTGGAGTTTATCCGATATCACAATGCTGAAATTTTCAAAGGGTAACCAAATGATGGATTACATGGACGACGCCCGATATATGGTCGAGCAATTTCTGAGCAGGAATAATATCAATATAGATATATTCACGGAAGAACAGCTTGACTTCTTGGTATTCCGTGTTTATAAAAACTACTATGGATATGACATGGATGAAGAGTATTCTGTATACGACGCATTCCATGAGACGATCCAAAAGTATAACGTCGCGGTAAAACAGCTTAAGTACAGCGCGGAATGATATT
>CAZWOV010000039.1:0-12564 GCA_964635645.1 uncultured Planctomycetaceae bacterium
TACGGCTACCGGCTTTTGCACCATAATTCGTAGAGAAAATAGGCTAATGCGGATTGCTGGAAATCATAGCCCTTTACTTCCGACAGATAGGTAGGCGCCCAATCGGAAATTCCAAATCGAAGGAGGTAAACGAAAGCGTTCGAGATTCCAACCAGCCATAAGATCGGATTATTCAGGATAAACTTGAACACCAACTCGAACATGGTAAGCTCCCGTTCGCTTTTTTGAGAATAATCCGGTGGAAAGTCGTTTTTAAAGTATTCGATGGGGGGCAGACCGCAGGACTGAGGCGTATCGCGAATTAGAAGCCATGAAATGACGGCGATTCCCAGAGCGATGACGGCGGGCAGGTAAAAGACGCCGTATTCCCAGTGCATCGTGTGTTGAATGATCTGCTCGGCGCCGACGGTCGCGTCGGACGCGTTTACGAGATGAAAGATTCCGTTGTCGTCCCAGCTGGAAACGACCTGCTGCGCGACTCCCAAAAGAGAGATTCCGAACGCGGCGATCAGAGGCAGGAGACTGCCGCCCACGTTATGCGCAACGTTCCAGACGGCAATCGTTCTTCCGCGTTCGCGCATGGAGAACCAGTGCGTCATGACTCGTCCGCATGGCGGCCACCCGCATCCTCCGAACCAGCCGATCAAAAGCTGGATTCCAAACCAGACGTAGAGGAGAGATTGTTTTGTGAAAATCTGTCCTTCACCCGCCCAAGCGGGACTGGCGAAAACGCCGGCCAGAATTGTGAGCAGAGCCGTGACGACCAGGCCGATACTGAGAAAATTTCGGGCGTTACTGCGGTCGGAAACGGTCCCCATGATGAATTTACTCAGACCGTAAGCAATCGCGACTCCGGACATTGCGAAACCGAGTTCTTCTTTCGTGAATCCCAGCTCGCAGAGGTATGGACCAGCCAGCGTAAAGTTTTTACGCAGAAGATAATAGGCCGCGTACCCGATGAAAATGCCGGTAAAGACTTGCCAGCGGTAACGGCGGTAGGAACTCGGAATTTGTTCTTCGGGAATTGGAGGAGCCGGCGGCGGAGGGGCTAAAAAAGAACGCATGTCTTTTTCCTGAAATATAGACTATTGTTAAATCTTTTCATAAAATTTCACGTGTATTTTATTTTAGCATAAATTAACGAGTTTTGCAAGTGAATAAGAGTCTAATATTTTCAAAATAAAGAAAAAGTTTCAACAATATGATTGAAAAAGTTTTTCATTAAATCGTCCCCCCTCCGCCTTCCATTTCTCGATAAATCGTCTATAATTAATGAAGGCGGTTTTTATTCTCTGACGAATTTCATAATTTGGGAAACGAAAGGGGAATTGACCCCGTTTGAAAAATAGAAAAGGAAAAATTTAAGAAAAGAAAGGACGTGCTCATGAGATTCGGTACGTTTTCATTTATTCAGATTTTGGGAATCCTGACTATTTGTTTTTTCCAGTTTCAGCCGGTTTGGGCGGAAGACGGTTCCGCGTCGTCGTTCGTTCTGGCGACCCCGGACGCCGACGGTTGGATATCCCTTTTTAACGGCAAGGATTTGAGCGGTTGGAAAGTTCCTCCGTTCGGCGGGGAAGGGGAAGTCGTCGTTCAGGATGGAATCATGACGATTCAGATGGGGGCTATGGTTTCAGGAATAGCGTTCGAGGGAGATTTTCCCTTCAAAACGAATTACGAGATAGAAGTTGAAGCGATGCGAACGATGGGGTTCGATTTTTATTCTGCGATAACGTTTCCGGTTGGCGAGAAAGGGTACTCCACCTTCATTAACGGCGGTTGGGGCGGAGGCGTGTTCGGGCTTTCCTGCGTGAACGGCTACGACGCCAGTGAAAACGAGACGATGGAACTGGTTCAAACGAAAAATAACGTCTGGAATATTTTTCGAGTCTGCGTTTACGACGATCGGATAGAGTGTTGGAGAGACGATCGCAGGATTGTGAACTGTCCTCGCGAAGGAAACGAATTTTCGACGCGCTTTGAGGTGGAATACACGCAGCCGCTTGGAATTTCAAACTACTGTTCTGAAACGAAAATCAAATCAATTCGCGTTCGCAAACTCAAATAAATTAAAGTTGGGTATGGGGTCTCCTGGTAGAAGGACCGTCTCGGAACGCAGTAAATTTTGATAAAGAAAGTTTTGTTTCATCAACGTCCGTCGGACAGAACAAAGTTTCCGGCCAGAAATTTTTAAGAGGACACATAAAATGGATCGACCCGCAATGCGTAATCTGACGCTTTCTCCTTACGTTTCGCCGGAGGATATGGCGAAAGATGATGGAAGCAAAAAAGAACCGACGAAGTTTTTATTGGAGGATCCGGAAGGGTATGCTCCGCCGTTGGTTTTGCCGACGCCGTTGGCAATTCTGATCTCGATGATGGACGGTAAACGGACGTTGAAGGAGATTGGGGACGAATTTACGGAGCAGACGCACGAGCCGATGAAGACGGCGGATTTAAAGGAGATGGTGGCGTATCTGGATAAGCTGCACTATCTTGACAGTCCGTCGTTTACGACTTTTCTTAAAAACGAAATGAACGCTTACGCCCGGGAAAAGTACCGTCCGGCGGCAATGGCCGGCGGCGCGTATCCGAAGGAGCCGGGGGAATTAAAAAAAATGGCGGCTCGAATTATGGAGATTCCGCAAAAAATCACGCGGGCGGAAGAACCGGAAAAGGATTTCGACAGTATTTTTCCAGAAAATATTTGCGGAGCGGTTACGACGCATACGGCACCGGAGAGCGGCGGAGCGTCTTATGGATGGACGTTTAATGCGATTGCGAAACATTCCGAGGCGGATACGTTTATTATTTTAGGAACGTCTCATAATCCAATGCGGGAAAAATTCGCGTTTTCATCCAAAAGTTTCAATACGCCGCTGGGCGCGCTGCCGGTTGACTTTGACTTTCAGAAACGCGCGGCAAAACGGTTTGCTGAAAAGTATGAAGCTCTTGAAAATACCGAAACATTGGAGGCGGTAGATCTCTTTGGGGATGATTTTGTTCATCGAGACGAGCATTCAATCGAGTTTCAGACGATATTTCTCAAGTATCTGGCGGAAACGCAAAAGCGGGAAATCCGCATTGTTCCGATTCTGGTAAATACGTTTGTTCCGTTTCTGGCCGCCGGCGACGTCGCGTATCCGGATGAGAACGAAGCGGTGCGTTTATTTCTTGAAACGATTTCCGAATTGATTCAGGAAGACGAATCGGCGGGAAGGGGGAAGTTTTTCATCATGGCTTCTTCCGACCTGGCTCACGTCGGTCCAATGTACGGAACAGCGAAGCCGGTGGACGGCGAAATTCAGGACTGTATCCGTGAAAAGGACGTAAGAATCCTCGATTCTATTCAGAAAACCGCGTCGAGAGACTTTTGGCAGGAAATCCTGAAAAATTTTAATGAGAACAAAATCAGCGGAGTCGCGCCGATCTATTGCGCCGTTCGTCTGCTTGAACTTCTTGGGAGAACCGGCGGAGGAAGGCTCTTGAGTTACGAACAGGCAGTGGACGACGAAACAAAAAGTTGCGTTTCATTTGCGAGCGTTGTTTTTAAATAAACGCTTTTAAACAAAGCGCGCGAAACAAACGACGTTAAGTTTGCGCGCGGATAATTTAATTACTTTTAATTTGACGGATCATGGCAGATTATTATCAAATTCTTGGAGTCGCCCGGTCGGCGAGTAAAGAAGAGATCGGCAAGGCGTATCGGACGCTGGCGAAAAAGTACCATCCGGACCTTCATCCCGACGATAAAAATGCAAAAGCCAAATTTCAGGAACTTCAACAGGCTTTCGAGGTGTTGAACGACGAGCAGAAACGCCGTCAATACGACCAGTTCGGTCCGGATTTCGAGAAATTTCAGGGCGGCGGTTTTCAAGGCGGATCCGGCGGATTTCCCGGCGGGGGATTTTCAGGCGGTGGGAACTGGAATTTCGATATGAGCGATTTGTTCGGGGGAGGAACCGGCGGTCGTGGCGGTTTTGATCCCGGAGAGTTTTTCAGCAGTTTCAGAGGGCGTGAAGGACGAGGAGCCGGCCGACGGCAACGTACGCCGTCCAAGGGACGCGATCTTCACCATACCATATCGATTTCTTTTGAAGAATCTGTTTTGGGAACGGAGGCCGACGTTACGATTCGGAACGCTTCGGGAGGTTCGAAAACCGTAGGCGCTAAAATTCAGGCGGGGATCGAGGATGGACAGAAACTGCGCCTTCGCGGCCTTGGCGAGACGTCTTTGGACGGCGGTCCGGCCGGCGATTTGGTTTTGACGGTTCATGTGCGGGAACATTCTTGTTTTACCCGTAAAGGCAACGATTTGTTCCTGACTCTTCCCGTGACGATTTCAGAGGCGGTATTGGGCGCGAAAGTGACGATTCCCACTCCGAAAGGGGAGGGCGCGTTGAATATTCCGGTCGGCGCTTCAAGCGGGAAGAAATTGAGAATTAAGGGGGCGGGAGTTCAGGCAAAAGGAGGAGCCGGGGATCTTTATGTTGAGATTCAGGTAAATGTTCCGAAAAACGTGACGGCGGAAGAGGGTGAAGTCCTGCGAGCTTTGGATAAAAAATATGAATCGGGGTTGCGTTCAGGAATCAGGTGGTGAAAAAGACTTTTTCAATTAAAACAACAGCGGAATTTCAAGCCGTTTTTAAGTGTAAATGTTCCGCGGGCGACGGTCTGTTAGTCGTTTATGGAATGCGGAATGGGCGAAGCCGGTCGCGTATTGGGCTTTCAGTTTCCAAACGATTTGGCGGGGCTGTCGTTCGCGTTCGCTGGAAACGTCTGGTAAGAGAGGCCTTTCGGAAAACGGAACCGGGATTGATGGAGTCCGTCGTGGATTTTCAGCCGATGGATTTTGTGATTGTTCCGGGAAAATTGCGTCGTTCGGATTTTTTGCCGGATTTTCAAAAATCTCTCCAAAAGTTGCTCCTGTCCGTTGCAAAAAAATCAAAACGTGATATAATTGACCGAAATTTGGAATTAGTTCAGGAGCAAACTCATGTTCAGAAGTTTGGCAAGTAATCCTGCGGTTCGATTTGCGTGTCGGTTTGTGTGGCATTTACCGCGCAACGTCGCGATTTTCCTTGTTCGGATTTATCAGCATACGCTTCACTACGTGATTGGACTTAATTGTCGATTTCATCCTACGTGCAGTCAGTACTACATTTTGGCGGTTCAAAAATATGGTTTTGTTTATGGAACGCTAAAAGGCATGTGGCGAATTGTGCGGTGCAATCCATTCTGCAAGGGGGGAGAAGATTTCCCCTGAACGTCCTCTGAAAGGCGAGGGTAACCGGACTGCGGAACATGGGGATTGGAAACGTTCGGAGATTTACGACGCGCTTGATTGGAGACGCGGCGTTCATTTCCGTATTTCATTTTTTTATTTTAGATTCAGAGTATTATGCCGATTTACTGCTATCAGTGCGATTTGTGTCAGTACGAATTTGAAGAGATTCAGTCTTTTTCAGCTCCCGAGACTATGAAGTGTCCGAAATGCGGGAAGAAAAAGGCGCGCCGCGTGATTCGTCCATGCGGCGGTATTGAATTTAAAGGAAGCGGTTTCTACGAGACGGATTACAAAAAAAAATCCGAAAATAAATCCGAAAAATAATTGGAAAAAGCAGTTAAAGAGAGCCGTTTCAGGACCATTTGATCGTTCATTCGCATTCGTTTGTCGTTTTCTTCTTTGAGGAGTTTTCGTATGGGAACCGGTGGTAAAATTATTTTGCGCAGCGTTGCGGTGCATAATTTGAAAAATATCGACCTGGACATTCCTCACCGGAAACTTATCGTGATTTGCGGAGTAAGCGGCAGCGGCAAGAGTTCTCTGGCTTTAGATACGCTTTATGCGGAGGGCCAAAGACGGTATATCGAGAGCTTTTCACCGTATACGCGGCAATTTCTGGATCAGTTGGAAAAGCCCGAAGCGGAACTGATAGACGGGATTCCGCCTGCGATTGCGGTTGCGGGAGGTATTTCGACCAAATCAAGCCGCGCGACAGTCGGAACGGCAACGGAAACATACGATTATCTTCGTCTCCTTTACGCGCAAATTGGAGTTACTTACTGCCTGGCTTGCGGCCGGGAAGTTCATAGCGATACTTCCGAGACGGTTTTTAAATTTTTGACGCTTCTTCCATTGCGAACCCGATTTCTGGTTCTTTGGAAAATTACGGAGAAACACACGGAAAGTTGGGATGATTTTTTCCGAAGTTTGCGCGACGAGGGATTTATTCGGGTTATTGTTGGAAATCGTTCGGTGGATCTTTCGCAGGAGATTCCGGAAGAGCGAGAGGCTGATTTAGCCTTAAGTTCAGAAAAACTCTACGGCGTTGTGGACCGGTTGGCGGCGGGAATGCCGGAAAATCGAATTCGAGAGTCGCTTGAGACTGCGTTTGCCCGCGGCGAGGGAAAATGCACGCTTCTGATTGGAATTTCTTCAGATGAAATTAGCTGTTTGGATTCTTCGGACTCCTGGGATACTTTGGAGGTGGACGGCGTAAACTGGGGAGTCCGGCGATACAGTACAAAACTTTCATGCGAGTATTGCCGGGTCGATTATGCGATTCCGGAACCGCGTCTCTTCAGCTTTAACAGTCCCCTGGGCGCTTGTCCCGTCTGCGAAGGGTTTGGAAATACTATTGATTTGGATATGGATCTGGTAATTCCGGATAAACGGCGAACAATTGCGGAGGGCGCCGTCGCTCCGTGGAATTCTCAGACGTATCGTTGCGAACTGGAAAAGGTTCTGGAAATAGGGCCGACTCATGGGATTCCAACGGATATTCCTTATTGCGAGTTGGACGAGCATGCGAAAGAATTGCTTCTGAACGGAGTACCCGGAACGGATTTTGGAGGAATCAAAAGTTTTTTTGCGAGGCTTGAACGGCGTAAATATAAGATGCCGACCCGCGTATTTCTGAGCCGCTGGCGAAGTTATCGTCCGTGTCCTGCATGCGGCGGGAAAAGGTTGAAGCCGCTTGCGTTGGCAACGATGATTGGACGGCATTCGCATAGTCGTCCTTCGGGAATTGAAATTTCCCGTGGAGAAACAAAAGAACGCCGCGGACACGTCGAAGACGTTGAGAGCGGAAACACTCCGATTTCAGAGGCTTTTGAAGGTAAGAATATCGCGGAACTTTGCGAAATGAAAGTTTGCGATCTTCGAGTATTTCTTGAAAATTTAATTCCCAGTTTTTCGGATTGGGAGCGTCAGGTCGGTTTGCCGATTTTGCGTCAGGTTCTTTCGCGTCTTGAATTTCTTGAAACGACCGGTCTGGGTTACCTGACTCTTGATCGTACGCTTCGTTCACTTTCCGGAGGCGAGGCGCGCCGCGTTTCGTTGGCCGCGGCTCTCGGCGCGACGCTTGTGAATATGCTTTACGTTTTGGACGAGCCGTCGATAGGACTTCATCCGGAAAATTCGCTTCAACTTCTGAAAGCGATTCAGACTTTGCGCGACAGGGATAATTCCGTTGTGGTAGTGGAGCATGACGAAGCGATTATTCGAGCGGCCGACCAGGTGATAGAAGTAGGACAGTATGCTGGCGAACGCGGTGGGCAGATCATATTTCAGGGAACGCCCGACGAGATGATCGCATCGAATTCTTCGCTTACGGGGCAGTATCTTAGCGGCGAACGCGGTTATGTTTCGTCTGCGCGTCGGAAAACAGATTCCGGTTGGATTCGTCTTGTCGGCGCCCGGGGAAATAATCTTCAGGATATAGACGTAGATTTTCCGCTTGGCTGTTTGTGCGTCATTTCGGGCGTAAGCGGGAGCGGAAAAAGCACTCTTGTTGAAAAAACGCTTTATCCGGCGCTTTGTCGGCGGCTTCACCGTGATTCCAACGTAAAACCTCTTCCATATCGCGAACTTCTTGGCGCGGGGCAGATTGACGACGTAATTCTTGTAGATCAATCGCCTATTGGACGTTCTCCCAGAAGTAATCCCGTAACCTATTTGAAAGCCTTTGACGAAATTCGCGCTCTTTTTGCCGATACGAAAGAAGCGAAAAAACGTAATTTTACCGCGGGTCACTTTAGTTTTAATGCAGAAGAAGGACGCTGTCCTCTATGCGGCGGAGACGGGTACATTGCGATAGATATGCAGTTTTTGGCAGACGTCTATATGCGGTGCAGTCAATGTCACGGCACGCGTTATCGCAAAGAAATTCTGGATATTACTTATCGAAACCGGAATATTGCGGAAGTTTTGGAGATGACGGTTGCCGAAGCCTTTACTTTTTTCCGTGGATCGCGCGGTATTCAGAATAAACTGAAGCGCCTTAAGGAAGTCGGATTGGACTATATTCGCCTTGGTCAACCGGCAAACACTTTGTCCGGCGGAGAAGCGCAACGTTTAAAATTGGCGTCGTTTATGAGTACTGCGCGGAAAGAACGCTGCCTGTTTATTCTGGATGAACCGACTACCGGTCTGCATTTTTCAGATATTGTTCAGCTTCTGGATTGTTTCAATGCGCTAATTTCAATTGGACACTCTCTGATCGTAGTCGAACATAATATCCAGCTGATGAAATCTGCGGACTATATGATAGATCTTGGTCCCGGAGCGGCCGATCTTGGAGGACGAATTGTCGCGCGCGGAACGCCGGAGGAAATTTGCCTTTGCGCAGAATCTGCGACGGGACGTTTCCTGAAAGAAGCTCTTGAAACGAACTGAAACCAATAAAATATCCGGACGTTTTTCCGGATATTTCGTTGAATCGGATATTCATGGCGCTTGGTTTTTAAGAGAATGTTTAGGATAAACGTTGGTCGCAAACAGTTCGTTTGGGCCAAATGAAATTCCAAGCCATCCGTCCTGGATTACCATCTGATTCAGAACGAGATTCGCAAAACGCGGATTTTGAAGGAACTTTTCAGGCAAAATGTTCTTTTCTTCCGTTTTTTGGAAAACTCTGCTGAAGACGCCGCGTACGATAACCTGTTGGCCAATGGGGATTCTCCCTTTGAGGTGAACGGGGCCTTCTCTCTGGATAAAAACGCTTTTTTTTCCAGAGTAAACGGCATACGGAGCTTCAACGATGAAGTTTTTCCAGATTTTTTTTTCTACCCGTAATTCTTTTACCGCCACTCGAATCGTGAATTTCCCGTCGTGAATACGAACGGTTACGGCGTTGGAATTTGCGAAAGTGATGAAAATTTCTTCTTTTGGAGATTGGGATTGTTTACCCAGTTCGATATTGGGTAGCCGTTCCTGAATATATTCTTTAAGCGTATCCGGATTAAACGATTTTCCTTCCAGTTTGAATTGCTGGAGAAAATTATTGACGGAGGATTCGTGAATTTGAAAGTTGATTTGACTGTTTGCCGGCGGGACGGGACGCGGCGTAAAAGCGCCTGGATGAAGTTCGCTTCCAAGGCGAAAACGAATCGCGGCGTTTTCCGTCGTCGTTTTCGCGTCGACCTGTTCCAGTTTCAGTTCCAATCTTGAAAGAGGAGACAGAATGCGGGCGTCGATTGTTTCGTTAAATTTTTCAAGTTGCGTATCGACTTCGGCGTCCAGTCGAGAACAAACTTCGTTTCTGATTTTATTTTCGGCGAGCCGGTTTGCTTCCTCCTGTTTTGATTGAGCTTGATTTCGAGCGACTCCGTTCGCAACGAAACCAATGAGCGGAATCGGGTCCAAAGGCGTTTTCAGATTGCTGAGGCGCGTCTGATTTTCCACGTTGGCCGTTGCCGCCAGAACCTGAAGACCCGTTGCGGAAAAACGAACCTCCTTAAATGCGGAATAGCGCGCCGCCGACTGATTGTAGACCGTGACGACGTCTGGAGAATAAGTCGAGGAACGCAAATTGCCTTCGACAAGAAAACCGACCCGAAACTGCTCTTCATCCTGAATCATACGCAGACTGAGCGCCGACTGATTCACGCCGTGACCGTAAACCTGACGGTTAAGGATATTTTCCTGAATCGTTCGTTTCTCATCTTCCGGCTGAGGAAGGCTGGAATTTAAAAACGTTTCCGAGACGCAAAGGCGCAGATTGGCATTTCGATAAACAAGATTCAAGGAAGTCTGCGAATCCGTTATATCAAGTTGACGCCATAAATTTTTTTGGCCGGAAATTTTTGAAATGAGTTCCTGTTCTTTTGCCAGGCGTCTGCTTTCGATGATAATTCTGTTTCCGGCAGAGGGATCTTCCGCCGATTCGTACGCTTCAACGTCGCACATAAGCTGGTCGCGCGCCGTTCGTACCGCCCCGAAACACAGAAGGAGCTGGTCAAGTTTCTGGAAAGATTCCTGCGCAAGAAATTGCCGTTGGGAAGATTCCAGAAGATCAGAATGGAGACGCTCATGGATTTGCCATGCGATTTTTCGGCTCAAATCAGGCGAGATATCCGGAAATTGTTTGAGCGCGTTAATTCGCAGATAGGAATTCCAGGTGGAACGATATGGATGAGAGTTTACGATTTTCTCTACTTCCTGAACGGTTGCGAGCCATTCGTCACTGGAGACGTCAAACATATTTCCAGGAGCGGGGAGCTTTAAAAGCAGGTCGCAGTAATTCCAGAGAATAATTCGCCGCTGAAGCGCGTAATTAGTACGAATCAGTTGCGTTTGAACAGGCGACTGGATTAGCGTTTTTTGAATACTTCTGGCTTCATGGACTTTTTGAGTAAGCCGCGCAAGAATACTTTGCCGCCGGGTATGGATCGTCTGGTCCTGAAAATTCCATTCGGAAAGCGGCGTAAAGTTTTCTTCCCGCCCGGTAATGGTTCGCAGAATCTTTCCTTCGCCAATAAGACGAGGGGCGAGACGCGGAGATTCCGTAGCGGGAAACGCGCGGCGCAATTCGCGGATCAGTTGCGCGACGCTTTCGCTCCACTGTTTCAATTCCGGATTTTGATTGCTCTTTTCAAGTTCTTCAATGAGGAGATGAGGATTATGCCAACAGACGATATTCCAGTTCTGTTCCAGAAGTTGTTTTTCTGGATTCTGGATTTCCTCGCCGTGAACGCGGTTTTTCAAAGCGGTAATAGGGCCTGAAATCTCTGCGTAGACGGCGGGAGAAGCCCATGGTCCAAGCGTGAAGCACGCGATTCCCGTGAGAACGGCGCATATTTTCAGGCGGTTTATCCCAATCATTGCTTAACTTGAGTTCATGAAAAAAACACAGACACAGACTAACTTTTAATCTTATCGGCTAAATACGTCTTGTTTTTAAATAAAAATCGTTAAAACCAGAAATTTTGCCGCAGGCGGCAAAACTGTCTGCTGATTTTGTTTGTCGGATTGCGTTTTATTAACGCGCCGCGATTGAAAATACGTTATTGATGAAAAACGCTGGATTTTGACGCTATTTCTGGATTTCTTTCAGTACGTCTCCAGTTTCCACAAATTGCGATCCGGCGGTAACGATTTTCTCTCCGGGACGTAAACCGTTGAGAATTTCAATCTTTTGGGAAGTCGCCAATTTTCCGGTTTGGACGTTTCTTTTGACTGCGCGCGAATTCTGATCGACGATCCAGACGAATTGTCCGGAAGCGTCGGCGCAAAGGGCGGCGACAGGAATGAGAATCGTTTTTACGGGTGAAATATTCGCGTTTTCGAGATTTCGCAGGGTAAGCATTGCGGTCATTCCCGGAAGGAGGACGACGTCTTTAGGATTTTCCATTTCAAAAACGACTTTCCACGCTCGCGTTTGCGGGTTAGCCTGCGCTTCTCCTTCTTTCAGACGGGCGGAAAAAATCCGGTTTCCAAGAGATGGAAACGAGACTTCGCCTTTAATTTTCGAGTGTCTGCTTGAAAGGATATCGTGTTCAGGAATCCAGATATTGACGTTTAATTTGGAGATATCCATAATGGTTACGACGGGATCTCCGGGATGAACGATTTCGTAATTATTGACGTTTTGAACGGCGACGATTCCATCAAAAGGAGCGCGAAGGCAGGCGTCGTCCAGAGCGGAACGCGCAACTTCAAGCGCAACTTTCAAATCGGCAATTTCGGCTTCTTTAACCGCGATTTCTTCCTTTCTTTCGCCTGCTTTGGCTTTAATCAATTCCTGTTCAAGCGAACGGATCTGGGCGTCTGCCGTGCGGAGATTACTTTTCATAAGATCCAATTCGCTGCTGGTAATGGCTTTTTTAGCTAAAAGTGGAACGGCGCGTCGGTATTCTCCCTGAGCGTAATTTTGCTGCGCCTGCGCCGATTCGATTTTGGCTTCAAGTATTTCGATATCTTCCGCGCGCGCTCCGGCTTTCATCAGGTTAAGCTGCGCCTGCGCCGCGTCAAGTTTGGCCTGGGCCGAGTTAACGTCATGCTGAAAATCGCGCGGATCGATACGCATGATGAGATCTCCTTTTCGGACGGAGTCTCCGGCGCTGGTACGGATTTCAATGAGGGGACCGCCGACGATAAAAGAAAGCGTTGAGGTCTGGACTGCAGAAAGGACCGCGGGATATTTGCGTGGAGCGGAGATTTCTCCAAGAGAAACGACGGAGACGCCAACGAGCTTTTCCGCGCTGGGGACCGGACTGGGCGAAAAAATGAAGACGAAAGCAACGCAAACCCAAAGAACGAGCTGGGGAAAAAAACGGGAC
>CAZWOV010000040.1:0-12537 GCA_964635645.1 uncultured Planctomycetaceae bacterium
AATTCCGACCGGTAATTATTGTCGAACCCAAAGCGCCGGAGATTATTCAAAATAAATCGCAGATGGAATCGTTTCGAGAAGAGCTTTTGAAGTTGGGCGGTCTCAATCCCTTGACGGAGAAAATCGAGACGATTCTTTTTTATCCTTCTTTTCCTGTGGATATTCGTCATAATGCGAAGATTTTTCGGGAAAAACTGGCTGTTTGGGCCGAGAAAAACGTCTGAATCGGGACTTTTGCGGAAATCGCGTCGTTTATTTTCCTTTGAGAGCGCGGTATTTCCAGGGATATCGTCGATTCAATTTTATCCCGCCAGAAACTGAATTTTAAAAAAGAGGTAAAAAATGAAAAAAAAGTTCTCTCTTTGTTTTTCCTTCCGGACGTTTAGTTTGTGCGCGGCAATGCTTCTTTGGGGCATTGCCGCATCGGATTCCGCGACCGCGGTTGCCGAAGAGAATATTGTTTCGCTTTATGCGGGAACGCTTGACAGTCCTACGAACGATCCGAATATTGCTCCGAGCGAGGGTATTTATCGGATGGAACTTAATATGGAGACCGGAGCGTTGATTAACTACGGACTGGCGGCTAAAGCCAAGAGTCCTTCCTGGGTTGTTCGCCACCCGCTTCTGAAAGACGTTTACTATGCCGCGGCTTCAAATGAAGACGGAACGTCGAGAGAAGGGCTTCTCATCGCTTTCAAAAAACAGTCCGACGGCTCGCTCGTTCGCATGAATACGGTTAATTCCGGCGGAACGTGCGCGTGCCACATGAGTATTCATCCCAGCGGAAAATTTGCCTGTGCGGCGAACTATTGCAGCGGGCAGGTCGCTTTCATTGAGCTGAACGGGGACGGTTCTTTTGGTAAACTAAACGTCGTTTTTCAGCTGGAAGGCAAAGGGCCGAACGCCGCGCGTCAAAAACAGTCTTACGCGCATTTTGTCGAGGCTGATCCCAGCGGAAAATTTGCGCTTTGCTGCGATTTAGGCGGAGATCAGATTTATTCGTTCCGCTTTGATTCAAATGAAAAGGTCTGGAAACCGAATCCTGATTTTCCCGTTACGAGAACGGCTTCCGGCGCGGGTCCGCGTCACCTGGCATTTGCGCCGAATGGGAAATACGTCTATGTTTTGAACGAACTTTCCTGTACTCTGGACGCTTTTGCGTACGACGCGGAAACGGGAGCCATGACGCTTGTGGAATCAAGTCCGACTCTTCCGACGGGATACCGCGGATTCAATAAAGCGGCTGCAATTGATATTTCAAAAGACGGAAGATTTCTTTATGTTACGAACCGCGGAGCAAACCTGATTACGGTTTTTGCGATTGATTCAGAGGAGTCGGTCGACGGCGCCAAGATGGAAACCGGAGTGGTTCTTAATCCGATTCAGTATATTGCGTCAGGCGGAGAATATCCGCGTTTTGCCGGATTGGATCCAACGGGGAAATTTTTCCTTGCGTGTAATAAAAAATCGCATAACGCGAACGTTTTCCGCGTGAGTCCTGAAACGGGGAAACTGACTTGGGCCAGTTCCGTCGCGATTGCGTGGTGCACCGGGATTGCGTATTGAATGAAACGCCGTTTTGAATAGGAAAATGTCGATTGAAAGACTGCGAGAAACGGAGAAAAACGGTGAAAAAATCCGCGGTCAGCAAAATCTTTCAATCGTGGTTTTGTTTTATTTTTTTGTTAAGAAAATCCGAGTTCCTGACGAATCGTTTTTCGTTGGGAACTTTTTTTTCCTTGGTATTTCTGGAAGCGATTTTTTCAAATCTGGATTAGATCGCTTACGCGTATGCGTTCGCGTGTCTTCTGATTTTTCGATTACGCGGAGATTCTATTGGTTAAATACGGAGATTCTCTGCAAAAACTTTGTCTCAGAATAAACGTGCAGCATTCAATGTTGAGCCATATTGACCGGCGGATATCCGGGATATTCAGGCATCGTCCAGAGACGTCCGCTGGATGCGTCGAGTTGATTCAGGCTTGGCGAGCCATAGTGAATAGAAAATTTCATACCGCGTCCCTGGTTCTCTTTGGGGCACAAGATCTCAACCGCCGTTGGAATTATCGCTCCAGTGGCGGCGTCTTGCCTGAAAGATTTGACGCGGGCGTCTGCGATAAGAACGTTAAATCGATCGTAGATTCGAATCGCGGCAGGCATTGCGTATTCGCGACTGATGACGAATACCTTGGTTTGAATTTCACCGGAGGATGTGGTTTCTCGAAGGCGCAGCTCAATATGCCGTCCGTCTTTGCTTGGCGTGGGACCTTCGTATGGAGAATTTGGGTCAAGAACTCCGAATCCCATGGCGTCCAGAATCCAGGCCGGATTAATGGAAAGATTCAGTTCGGATTCACATTGAGAATACTCCGAATTTCGACAATAATATATTGCTTTGGGTTCCGCTTTTCCGACCCACATCCACATGACGTCCGCATTTCGCCCGACGTCCAGTTCCTGTCCCGTTACGGCATGAGAGCCAATGAGACGAAAGTAATTAGGACGTTTAAATGCAATTTCTCCTTTGAGATTAAAAACGCCCGCGCCGTTGAGCGTTGCGTCTCTGGTGACAAAACTGTCGATACGCAAAACGTTTTGATTGACCTGCTGAATGATTTCGGGAATGGTTGCCAGCGCGGGAATGGGCGTCGTTCCGACCGGTTTGCCGTTGTTTTTTTTGGTAAACGGATTTCCCGAACGGCAACTGCTCATTCCAGAAAGCAACGTCAGACTCAGGAAAAAAATAAGAAACTGCGGAATCCACGCCGCTCGAGAATTTTGCGAATCTGACGAAAGAAAAGCGAATCCGGCTGATCTGTGGAAAAACTGGTTCATAAAAAAACAATGGGGTATGGATAAAGGAAACAAAACGAAAAAATGTCTTGTCTGAAATCAGATATCGGACAGATCTTTTAAATCGGGTAATTCAATTTCATCCGGATTCCAGATCTGGATACTTTCCATTTCTTCGTCGGAAATTGTTTTTTGAGGGGGTTGAGGTTTATTGCCAACCAAAACGTCCGTCAATTCTGCCTGAATTTCACTTTGTCGTTTGGGAGTAGGGGAAACTACCGGAATTTGATAGTATTCATCGCGAAACTGGGAATAAAGCCGAAGATATTGAGCGGCGTTTTCATCAAACTGTTCCTCAAGGCGCATGATTCTCCTCCGTACGAGGAGGAGTGAAAGCACGTAGAGTTTATCCGGCGATTTTCCGCATTCGCGCAACCGGTCAAACATTGCCAGAAGGACGTCGTTGACGGCGGCGCGGGATTTCCGCGGTTCCGTATGCGATGGAGCGCGGGTTTTCCACATTGCGAGATATTTTTCTGGCGCGTGTTCTTTCCAGGCTTCCAGCGAGTAGTCTTTACGCACGTAACTTCCGCCCGATTCGAAAAGAACGGCAACGTATTCTTCGTCGGGCTGAAATTTCCGATGCGTGACGCAACACTCGCAGGAGTTGCCGACTGGAATGGAGTAATTTTCCATAAACGTTTGATTTTCTAATCGACTGTGAAATTCCGACGTTATTTGAAACTGAAAATACCCGATAAATAAATTAACCGATTTTTTATTACGGAGCAAGAGTAATTTTAGGATTTTCAGGAAATTTCAAATAAATTGAAATGGAGAAAAGGAAGCCGACAGATTCAGAAAGAATCAGCCGAACCGGATGACTTCAGAATGCGATATTCAATTCAGTCATGATTTCCCGAGCGGCTGTTTTGTCCTTGGGATTTCCTTTTTCCAGCGCTTTTTTCAGTAATCCTTCCGCTTTCGCCCTGTCTTCCGGAGAGGTTAACAGAAGAAAGGCCGCGTATTCGATTGTCGGCTTAAGATTGCCTTTTTCAACGGAATCGGCATAACGGTGACGGTAGAAAATGTCGAAAAGATCTTTTCCTTTCTGTTTAGGGGCGTCCATTGTGAAAAGAATATTTTCACCGGCAAAGTGAATAACTGCCCGGCGATTCCCGCTTTCGACTAAACCCGCTTCTCCTCCGCAAAGTTCGACCGGCGGCGATAGGCGTTCCAAAGTTCTCTCAACGTCTTTCAGGAAGTTTTCAGAATAGTTCGTCAGAATTTCCAGGCGAGTTGCGCGTTGGGAATCTGCTGGCGAAAGTCGCATCTGAGATATTTTTTGAAGTTCCTCACGAACCTGGGAGAAACGTTTTTGTTCAAGGCAACGGCGAATCGTGTGGAAATCGGGGGCGTCGAAATTTTCAGAGGAAGAGTCGAGCGGCGAAACTGTATTTGAAACGGGGACGGATTCTGAATTTGAAAGTGTTGTTTGCATTGAATCCGTTTTGTCTTTCATGTCTGAAATTTTGGGGACGAACCAGAACGCTCCGGCAGCCAAAAGTATGATTCCAGATAAAATCAGGATTTTGGGAAGTGGGATTGGCAAAACGGAGGATTTGCTCGAATGGGACGACTGCGATTTGGTTTTTTTCTTTGACTTGTCGGAAAATGGAGGAACCGACGAAGAAGCGGAGGCTGGAGATTCCTGATTTCCAGAAAACCATGAAACCGCAGGAGGAGTTGGGATGAAATTGTCTGAATTTTCCGCGTTGGACGGTTGGGAAGCCTTTGCCGCGGTGAATGGATTTGGCGTAACCGGGGGAAATGGCGCGGAGACGTTGAGACCAGACGATTGCCGGTTTTGATTTGAATCAGGGAATTGGAAAGGGGTAACAAACGAATTTTCATTTTGGGAAGTTGCTTGCGGAGATAGGAAAGTGGGAAATGAATTTCCGTTTTCCGTAAGCGCGGACGCCCGGTTGAGGTTGAACGGATCGCTCGTTTTTGGTGAAACGGAGCTGTCGGAATGTTCCGCAAATGGATTTGATTCTGCGGAAATTTGTTTTTCTTTTTTATCGTTGGATTTGATTCCTGAGCCAAATTTGAACAGGTTTTCCGTGCTGAAAACAGACGGTTTTTCTCCGTTGGCAGTATTTTTTTCTGTAGACGGAGCGGTGAAGTTGAATAAAGTCGATTGGTTTATCGGCTCTGATTCGGAAGGCGAAAGCGGAGCCTGTTTTTGGGGGGTAGAAAGCGCGGCCGCAAATTCGGAACAGGAGTTGAAACGTTCTTTTGGGTCTTTGGAAAGAGCTTTTTGGAGAGCGTCGTTGATTGATTCCGGAATATTTTTGATTGGTTCCGGGATATCTTGAAGAACGCAAAGTCGGAGCAATTCCGGATTTGCGGCCATGAAAGGAGGACGTCCGTTGAAAAGTTCGTATGCGAGAACAGCCAATGAATACTGATCGCTTTTGGCGTCCGCTTTTTGTCCGCGCCATTGTTCCGGCGATAAATAGGCGATCGACTCTCCAACCAGAATAGAAGCGGCCGAAACTCGAATCATGGATTCGCGAATTTCCGCCGACAACGCAAAATTAATCAGAGAAAATTCTTCAATTTTGCCGCCCGTAAATTTAATGATGATGTTCGACGGCTTCACGTCGCTGTGCGTCGCTCGATGTTTGTGCGCGTAATCGAGCGCTTCGGCAGTCTTTTGAATAATTTCCAGAATCTGCGCCGTTTCAAAAGGAGAACGAAATTTCAGTTTTTCCTTTAAAAGTTCCGCAAGCGTTACGCCGTCAAGCCATTTCATGACGATTATTGAGCCGAACGTCGGATCGTTTTCCCAGCCGTAAATCGGGCGGACATACTGATGATTCAGAAGACGCGCCGCTTGGGTTGCGCGGCAGATTTGCTCTGAGATTTTCTCCTGGCGACGGATTTCCGGCGGAAGAAATTTGAGAGCGACATACTGATTCAAACTTAAGTCGAAGGATTTCCAAACGATTCCAGTCTCGTTGTTTCCTGCCTCATACTCCAAACGGTACTTGCGGCAAAGCTCCATTCCTGGAAGAAACTGCTCCTGGTCGGGATTTACGGTTACTTCAGGCTGTTCATTCTCAAATGCAGAATACGATTGTTTATTTTCGTCTGATTCAAAATGATCGTTAGACATGGATCCGAGTCCTTAATAGTTCAAAATACGCAATCCATTCCGGGCGTTTTTATTCTGGTTTTATTTTTTGCAGGCAGATTTTAAATAATAAAAAATCTGCCTGCTGGAATCGTAATGAGTCAGCCGTTTTTCAAAACGGACGTTTTATCTTTTTCGGGCGTCAATTGCTTTTTGGGCGGTTTCGCGCAGGAAGGCGGCGTCCGCTTCCGAGAGTTCTTTCGGTTGAAATGCGATATTGGAGACCGGCTCGTTAAAAAGCGTTCCAAACCAGACGCAAGCCTGAAGATATTGACCGCGGGCGTTGAGGTGGAATCCATCGCCGGTCAGGATTGAAGCCGGGTCGTCTGGGCGGTAACCTCCCGGTTCCGTTTCCCGGGCAAGCTGAACGGCGTCTCCGGTTGGGATGACGCGCAGGTTGTGTTTTTGGGCAAGCGTATCGTAGGCCGCGGTCAGCTTCTCGAACATTTCGCGCTGCGACATTTTCCAGCCGAGGAGGCGTTTTTCCGCCGGATGGTACGCCCAGGTCTGCTGAATGACAATTTCTGCATTGGGGCAATTTTTCTTTAAAAATGCGATGATCTGGTCCGCATAGGGCTGGAATGTTTCATAGTTCCAGCTGAAATGACTGACTTGCTGAATTGAAATGAAATCCCAATCTTCGCTCTTGATTTTTTCCAGATAGGTCGTGGAAAAATGCGCGGGCTTTGACGGATTGGCTATCTCCTTTGCGATATTTTCCCAATGTCGTTCAAAAGAACAGCCGCCGATATTCAGGTAACCAATCGTCAACTTGCAATTCGGAGCGGAATCGACCGTCTGAACGAAATAACGTCGTAGAGAATCGGCGAAACTGTTTCCGATAGTGAGGACTTTGATTGTTTTGACTGCGTCGGTTCCGTTTTTTTCCTGTGCGAACGCATTGCCGGTAATGAAAATCAGACAGAAAACAAGCGATAATAGAGTCGTAAATCGTTTCATTTTTTTACCTGTTAATTAAAATTTTATCGAATAAATGGCGATTTTCAGGTTATTTCAAATGGTCGAGCGGCGCGGAGTCTTTTTCGCGGCTTGAATTACGGAAATCTTTTACCGTGTCAAAAATCATGTAGTTGGAATCGTGCATGTTTTTGCCAAACCATCCCAGACGGCAGACGAAATGAATGTTATCGCCGACAAAACGCCAGTCGACGTACTGGAATCCATTAATTCCATCTGGATGCTGGTAAATAATCCGCCGTACTTCCCAATGGTCAAGATCGTCGGAACAGACGAGAGCCAGCGTATTGCGCGGACCTTTTTGACCCGGTTGAATCCAGTTGGTCAGCGCCCAGTATTTCCGGGAGATTTCGTCAAAACGGATACAGAACTTTGAATGTCCTCCGGGAAATTCATCGAGAAATTTGACGAAACGCAACGCTTTTCCATCCTTTGAAAGATCGAGTCGAGCGACGTGTTTTCCCGGTCCGCCGGGTTTTCCCCAGTCTTCCACGCGCAGGAATACGCTGACGTTTCCGTCGGGACGCGCGACGCAGTTTCCTTCGAGCCAACCGTCGTACGGCCAGTTCTCGTCCCATTTTACGTCGTTTGAGCGAGTCCAATTGGAAGCGTCCAGCAGGTCGCAGTTAATCGGGGCGCTGACGACAAGGGTATCGTAGGGAGGCCAGTTTTTCTTTTCAGGGTTTACCCGGTCGATTTGCCAGTAAATCCGCCCTTCATGGAACAAAACCGGAACCGGATCGGAATAGTATCGATCGTCCGCGCAGAGAAGGCCGCTTTTGGCGTCGTCTGGACGAGTCCACGTTCGTCCCATGTCGTCCGAGCGGCGAATCGCGATGCATTCGTTGCTCATGCCCTTTTGGCCGGGCCGATAAAATCCGATATGGTAAAGCGCGTCGCCGATGCGAAAGATCGAACCGCTTTTCTGGTCGGAAAATTCCGAAACTTTAGTCCAGCTTTTTCCCTGGTCGCGGGATTGATAGACAAAAGTACGTTCGCCTTTACAGGCGGGACCGAACCAGTCGTGGGTGAAAACATAGGTTCCGTCGGCCATGATTTCCATGGACGGCGTTCCATAGTAAAGTTTTTCCCAGTCCGGACTGGCGGCGATAACGGTTCCCGGAGGCGGAGGGGTATTTTCTCGCTGAGAAGCGCCGTAAAGTCCGGTCTGCGTCAGAATAAAAAACAGAACGAAGAATAGAAGCGGACGGAGACGGAGAGCCGTCGGAAAAAGAAACGAGGAAAAAAGCGGACGTTCGACGGGACGAAAACCCGGAGAACCGACGAAATTCGATACGGGCGGATAAACCGGACCGCGGGGACGCTCTTTAACGAAGATTTTATCTGCGACGATTGGCGGGAGATTGATTCGTTTCATATTTTTCTCCTGAATTTGGTTGGATAAAAGATTGTCCGGACACATTTTGAATTATACTCGATGATTTAATAAATAAAAGGGCTACCTGAAAGTTTTTGTTAATTTTCAGGATGAAATTTTGATAATTTCCGTCTGTTTTTTTCGAATAGGCGAAATCCCTTGTTTTCGGTTGCGATTTTAAGAAATTTTCTAAAAATTTTAAAAAAAGTTTGGTTTGCCTCTGTTCAAAACGACGTATTTGAGGTAAAATAAAAAAAGTTCGGATTTCTGGAAGAAAGATTTCCTTCCGCTTTCCATATTTTTTTCTCACCAGTATTTTGCGGAGTAGAAAATGAAATTTACTTCTGTTTTTAGTGCGGCGGTTGCGGCTGCCGTTTTGGTCGGCGGCGCGTTTGCGCAGGAAAAGAAAAACGAATACGTTTCCATCGACGAAGTCAAGGCGGTTGCCGACGATTATCGCGATTTCCAGATTCAGGGCGAGTACGTCTGGTGTTCTGGAGATAAAGTTTACGCATGTCAGTGCGTTGCCGACGGCGACGGAAACTTTACGGTCGTCGGTTTCCCCGGCGGTTTCCCCGGTCTTGGTTGGCATGCTAAAGAAGCCCGCGTTTACTACAAAGGGGGAATTGAAGGAAATGAAGTTGTTTTGAAGCCGGTCAAAATGGACATGGAAGGCCAGAACGATCTTCCGATTCCGGATGGTCACAAAGACGACGTTACGAAAATTGACCTTGCGGGTACGACCATGACTTTCTGCGTGCCGGGTAAACCGGATCGTATTGCGAAAAAATTTGTTCGTCCGAACGAACGCGTCGGCGCGTTTGAAGACGGCGCGACGGTTCTTTACGACGGTACTGCGCAGGACAAGACGAACACGGATAATATTGCCAGTTATCGCAAGATTAATGAAGAAACCGGCGCCATGTTCTCTGAATTTGTGACGAAAGAACTTGAAAAAGGTAAGGAATGCACGATTCACGTGGAATTCATGCTTTCTTTCATGCCGCGCGCCAAAGGGCAGGCTCGCTCTAACAGCGGAGTTTATCTCTACGAATGCTATGAATGCCAGGTGCTGGATTCTTTCGGACTCCGCGGCGAGAATAACGAATGCGGCGGTTTCTATCAGCAGAAACGTCCGCTTGCCAACGCCGTTCTTGGTCCGTTGACCTGGCAGGCCTACGATTTCCATGTCGTTCCCGCAAAATACGAAAATGGCAAAAAAGTCTCCAACGCAAAGGTTGACGTTGCGCTTAACGGAATCCTGATTCATCAGGGGCTTGAGCTTACCGGTCAGACTCCGGGACGCAAGGCGGAAGCGGACGAAGCCCGCGGAATCTATTTCCAGGGGCATGGAAATAACGTTCAGTACCGTAATATCTGGGTCAAATATGCCGAATGAAAATTTTTGGTTTCTTGATGAAATCCGGTAATTTGATTTACGTCCCGACGTCTCGTTTTTGAGCGTCGGGATTTTTTTCCTGCCCGCTGAATTTTTCAAGAGGTCTTTCGATGAAATGTAATTGGTTCATATTCTCCGGTTTTCTGTTAATTTATCTCTCTTTAACTTCTTTAGCGTTTTCGGAGAGCAGGATGCTTGAGAAAGACGCGGATTTTCCAACGTTAATCGAAGAAATGAAAAAAAGCGGACGCTGTCTTTCTCTCTCGGATTTCAGCGCGACGGCAAATCGAGCGCAGCCGGGAGAGGGGATTGAAAAAGCGTTTGACGGTATTGTGGAAACGATCTGGCATTCTCCATGGCAGGAGCCGGAAACGTACCCGTTTTCCGTGGAATTTACGTTCAGGAAGCCGGAGGAGCTTGAAAAGCTCTGGTATTTGCCGCGTCCGACCGGGACGAACGGTTATTTGCTGGAATACGAGATCTGGGGAAAGCAAACCGCCGGTGGAGAGTGGAAAAAAATGCAAAGCGGAAAGCTCGCCGATTCGGGCGAGGCGAAATTTATTCCGTTTCAACCGGGGAAATACGCGGCTCTCCGTCTTGATATTTTGAAAGGAAACGCCGGTTTTGCGAGCGCGTCGGAATTTCTGATTTTTCGACTCGACAAAAAACGTTTGGAGATAGACGGGCTTTTTACCGACGGGTCTTTTTCCGCCTTGAAAACGGACAAAAAAGGAAAATTTCCGTCTGATATTCGTAAACAGATCGCGAAATTAAGAGCAAAAACAGAGAATCCTCAATATTTGGCGGAATTGCGTATCGCGGAATCGCTTTTGAAGAAAACGAAGGATTTGAAGCGGAAAGTTTTTCAGGTTCTCTCTAAACCGTCGGCGCGTGAAGAGTGGAATACGTTTCAGACCGGCTTCCCGTGGTGCGGATATCAGCCGACCGGGTTGACGATCGCGGAGGGCGAAACGTTTGCCGTCTACGTTGAAGCGGGATATGGGGATCCTGTTCCGGATCTTGTCATAAATGATTTGAAATGCGGAAACTGGAATCGTCAGGCGCGGTTTACGCTTTCTCGCGGGAGAAATTATCTGAAGGCTCCGATTTCCGGAATCCTCTATCTCGAAAACCGTACGGCTCCGAATCCGGAGAATCTTCCGATTATTCACATTGAAGACGCGCATTTTATGCCGTTCTTTCAGCTTGGAAAAACGACTGCGAAGGAGTGGATTCAGATGTGGCGCGAGATTAATCTTTACGGAATGGCGGAGCTTTCCAGCGAACATATTCTCATTACCGCTTCAATTGAAAATATGACGCGATGGCTGGACGATCCGGCGCGTCTTCTGAATGAGTATGAATTTCTTGCGGACCGTTACGCCGAATTGATGGGTTTTTCCGATAAAGACGAAAATGCCGTTCATCATCGTCCGCGCTGCGTTATGCACCTGACGGAGGTCGACCACATGTTTATGTATGCGACGGCGTTTCGGACGGCGTTTCATCGCGACGCCATGAAGCCGGTTCTTAATTCCGCAGATTTTTTGAATGACGGCTGGGGGCCGTGGCATGAGCTGGGACATATTCATCAAATGCCGCATTATTGTTTTGATGGAATGACGGAAGTTACGGTCAATATTTACTCGCTTCATATGCAGACGTCGTTAAAGCAGAAAGCCCGAATTGATACGCCGGAAATGCAGAAGAAACTGACGGAGTATTTTGCGCGTTCGTCTCGAAACTATCATGAGGAAGAAGACGTTTTTATGAAACTCGCGATGTTCTGGCAACTGAAAATGGCTTTTGGGAAGGATTTTTTTCCGAAACTTCACCGCCATTATCGTGAAAATCCGTTGGATTTGTCTGACGATAATGAGAAAGTTCAGTATTTTATGAAAATTGCCTCTGAAATTTCCGGATATGATCTCGAACCGTTTTTTACGGCGTGGGGACTGCCGGTAGAGATGGATAGCCGTCGGGCGATGCGAAATTTTAAACCGTTGAAAAAATCAATTTGGATGAATTTTAATTTTTCAGCTCCGTAACTCAATGGGAACGCCGCGGCGTTCCGGTCCTGGAATAAGGAATTTTTAAAGCGAATTTGGATAAATCAGACGTTAATCTGGAATTTAAGGAAAAGTATTATGAAATATCAGGTTTTTACTGTTAGCGAATCTCCTGAATTACTCTCTGAATTCGATTCGGAGAAAAAACTCGTTCGTTATCTGCTTCATCGCGCGGAAGAGCGCGAGGATTTTCAGTTGGATTTTGTTCAGAGTATGGAAGACGCGGAGTTTTTGTCGGACGAAATAGATTTTTGCGAGGAAAAGATGGAACTGGATTACTACTCGGATTTGGTTCAGACGAAAAAATTTCCCCGACTTGGAATCCTTCAATACGATACGAAAGCGGAGATCCTTGAAGGGGAACAAATCAATTGGGCGGTAATTGCTGAAAAACTTCTGAATCTTGAAATTCGTGAAATTCAGGACCCAGAAGTTTGAAAATCAAAACCTTCCCCCTCGGAAAAATGGAGGGGGATTTTTTTAACGGCGAACAGGAGCGTCTTCAAGAGCTACCGGCGAGTTGATTTCATTTACGGTAGCGATGTCGGAAATACCCGTTCCGTCGAAATCGCCAACGACGGGTTGATCTCCCGGCGCGCCTTTGCGGATATGGAGGACCGTCTGATCCATTTCGCCGTTTCCGGACTGATCGAGATACCAGTCGCCGTTACGATAAACGCCAATTTTGGAAACGCCTGAATTGTCCCATTTGCCAACGACT
>CAZWOV010000041.1:0-12508 GCA_964635645.1 uncultured Planctomycetaceae bacterium
AACGCCGCGTATTTTGCAGAAAAATAAAAAACGTCTCAACCAATAACCAAATTGTCAATCAGCCGCGTGTCGTCCACACGAACCGCCAACAAAATTGCCACGGGAAGAACAATTTCATCTCCCTCCTGCGGAAGGAGCGTTTCCGGGTCCACGATCGCAACATAATCCACAACATGCCGCGGATGTTCAAGTAAATTCAGAATCTCCGTCTCAACGGCCGAACGGCTCCGACAATTTTGAATGAGAATCATTTCTTCCGCCCGTTTCAGACTTCGAGAAAGACAAAGAGCGCGTTGCCTGGCATCCTGCGAAAGATAACGGTTTCGCGAACTCATTGCCAACCCGTCTTCCTCGCGCTTGATCGGGCGCATTCGGACGTCAATCGGAACGTTCAGATCGCGTACGAACTGTCGAATGACCTGAACCTGCTGAAAATCCTTCTGACCGAAAAACGCAACGTCGGCCTGCGTCATGTTGAACAGCTTCAACACGACCGTCGCCACGCCGCGAAAATGAATTGGGCGGAACGTTCCCTCAAGCGGCAACGCTACGCCGCCGACGTCGACGTACGAATGGAAATTTTTCGGATACATTTCATCCGCAGACGGCGTAAACACAATAATGTTATTCCGTTCGTTCTCCTCTTCAAGGAGCGCCAGATCTTTCTCCAGCGTACGCGGATATTTCTCAAAATCTTCGCCCGGCGCAAATTGAGTGGGATTGACAAAAATGGAAACGATCGTCCAATCCGTATTTTTCAGCGACTCCTTCACAAGTGAAATATGTCCGGCATGAAGCGCTCCCATCGTCGGAACCAACCCGACGCGCAGATCCTGACGATGAAGCGATTTAACAAGCGAGTGAAGTTCCGCGCACTCGCGCACGACTTTTGGTTTCATGATTTCAGCTTTCGCTTTCAAAATTTAAACAGTAAAAAATAACCGACTCAAAAAATTTCCGAACTAATTATACCAGATTTTTTCTCAAAAACAATCCGGGGCTACGTTCGACTCGAACTTTGCTCCTGCCGCCGTTTTTAAAATCAGTTTAAGAACCTCTTCAAAATTATTCTCTGAACCTGCGTTTCGGCAAATCCATCGCCGGGCAAGGATTGGGCGATGCGATTTACCCGATTCCTCCAAAAGCGAAGCCGGAACGGGCGAATTATCTTCCCAAACCAGAGGAACCGTCTGAGAAGCCGACGTTTTCAACGCCAAATACATTTCGCAAAGGGAAGAACGCGTCGCAGGATGAATCCACTCCGACGCAATTTCACACGCAGGTCTCAAAACAAATTCCCGCCATGCCATCATCGGGTGCGGCAAAACCAACGTTGGCGCCTCGTCCAGAAAAAGAGAATCCCAAAACAGAAGATCCAGATCCAACGGCCTCGACGACCAGAAGGAATTTTCTTCCCGTATTCGGCCAAATTCGGTTTCAAGCCCCAAAAGGTACGTTAAAAATCGGATGGGAGTCCAGCTTTCTGGAACGTTAAGCCGAAAAACGGAATTCCAGTAATCCGGCTCGTTACCGCTGGTTTCCGCCAGAGCAACTGCCCGCGTTCGAATAAGAGACGCCGCGCACACTTGACTAAAATCCATTTCAAGACGGTTTTTCACCTTCTGAAAATTACTCTCGCCATCTCCAAGATTCGCTCCAAAAGCAATTAGGACGTCATGGTTCATGGCTGAACGGTATCCGTTTCAGAAACGGAGTCGAATGGAGAAACGAAGTCCGGAGTATTCTCCAACTTTTGATTGCCGCCTCCGTCTGAAGCCGTTTCGGATTCCGATGAAACAGCCGCTTTTGAAAAGTCTGAATCTTCCGGCGAATCAGATGTTTCCGGAAAATTTGCATTTTCTTCATTCGCCTCTTTTTTATCTTCTTCCGGCGAATGACAGTCTGAACGGTTTGGATCTGAACATTCTTCCGGCGAATGACAGTCCGGACAGTTTGGATCTGAACATTCTTCCGGCGAATGTTCCTTTTTCTCAGTATTTTCTTCCGGCGCCGATTCTTTTTTTCTTTTTTCAGCTTCCTCAAGTGAAATGAAAACGTTTTCACTCGTAAGATGAATCTGCCGGTAAACGTCGTCCGGAATAATGAAAAACCAGTCGGCAAAAAGAGCGTTCATTTCATCAACCCGTTTCCTGGCGTCCGCAAGTTTCTCTTCGTAAACCCTCTGTTCCTGCGCGTTCATCTCAAGCAAACTCTGGTACTGAACTTTGGCGGCCTCGTCCGCGGAATCGTCAGGTTTCGGCGGCAATTCCATCAGATTCGGCTGTTTAATTCCCTGAGGATAGAGATCAGCCGTAAGAAGCAAATAACGATAAAATTTACGTTTTTCAAGCTCTTCAAAATCTTCCAGAGCTTCCTGCCCCGCGACGCCGCCGAAAAACAGCCGATAAACGATACCGTTTGCCGAATAAACATGAACCTGACCGTCCGAGGAAAACAAAGCGTTAGCCGACCCGTTTCCAAGATTCATCGGAAGAACGCAAAAACCGCATTTCTGAAGCCGACGATTCTGCTCTTCCGTCAGCTCAATATTTTCAGGACGCCGAAACGCCTCGGAAACGCCGGACGGTTTCCGTTGAACGCTGCTGATTCTCATATCGGCCAAGGCCTGACTAACGCGACGAAGAAGAGTTAAATCAAGCGTTTTTCCAGCCGGAACGCCTACGTCGCGCAAACCATTGCCAAACATGCGCTGATTAAAAGCAACCGTCCAATCCGGGTCCTCAAGATAATGCTGCGCCAACATAAACTGTCCGCGATGATTGAACGTCGGCGCGTCGGCGCCCGTATGCAAATCAAGCGAGCAGTCCAAAGCGTACAGACTGGTAATATCCGACGGTTGAATCTTCAGCAAATCCGTCTCAATCCAATCGATAAAACGCGCGGAAATTTTGGAAGGATCCATTTCGACAACATAAACGGGATTCTGTTTTGAACGGCGAACATAATACCGGCCGCTTCCATTTTCCAATTCGCGCCCCAGAATCATATCCAGAAGAACCTGGTCTTTCTGATTTCGAATGACTATCCGCTTTCCACAATCTTTCGGCTCGGAATTCTGCGTATCTTCCGGATCCATGACTCCGCACTGAATTCGAGTCGCGGTATCGTCGCCGACAACGCGAAGAACGCGCAGATCCTTAAGAGCTAAAACGACCTCGACCATGCGATTCTGAGCGTTTGCCGGATATCCGCTGAAAGAAGACAGAATCCACCGACCGTCTGTTTTTTTTATCTCAAGACGCGATAACTGCCCGCTTTTTTCCATCTGACAAACGGAAAACGCGAAAATGTCCATCACTCCTTTCAACTCCGGAAAAAGAATCTGTTCCACCATCTGACTGGCGGAAAAACTATCCTTTTCCGGAAGAGAAACGTAAACGGCGGGAATCAGCGCCAAAAGAGCAATAAGAAAAAAGAGAAACGTTTTCAGCATATCGTTCATTTTCAGGTCGCCATTCATGATTTTCTATTTAATTTAATCGGGGTCGGGAAACTTTTTCCAAAAATCCGTCATTCAACGCTCCAGCTTTTTTTTCGCCTTATGCGATTGCCGGAAATTCCAAGACGTTCCATTCGCTTCCGATGAATAAACGCCAGAATCGCAATAACCAACGGCAAAAGCGGAGGTAGAAGAACCGCCAGAAGTTTTCTCTGATTCTGAATTTCCAGAATTCGAGTTTGATAATCTTTTTCCATCATTTCTATCTCTTTCTGGATATTTTCGGTAAGGCGCGAAATCGTTTTCTGCATTTCCGTTTGTCCCACGCTCAAAAGCCATTCGCGGTTTTCTTCCGCTTCCTGCCGGGAAATTTTCCCTTCCTGAATCTGCTCGTTAAGTTTGGTAACTTTTTCATTCAGAATATTTTCCAATTCTTTCTGACGATCCTGAATTTGCCCCGTTAATTCCTTTTCACGCGCGTCGAAATCCAGCTGGAAACCATTTCGATACCGCTCTATCGTCTCGAGTTTCCGATGAATAGGCTGATGTTTTCGAATTGCGTAAAAACGGCTTTCTCCGCCAAGACGCTCCATGACGTTCAAAACAAAGTTCACATTATCGAAATCATAATCGCTTCCCATACCTCCGGCGGAACGCATTTCCACGAACCCCTCGAAAAACAGGTCGGTATCCGCCGTAAGAATAACGTGAAGTCCTTTCTTTTCCGGGCGATTCGACCGAATTTCCGCGGAAAGAACGTACGGCTGGGACGTTACTTCAAAATCAACGTCCGTATTCAGATTTTGAGGCAAAAAACCCAGTTCCGGATTTTTAAAAAGATTACGGTACAGAATCACTCCGGAATACGAACTGGCCTGAATCAACGGCGTGAAAAGCAACCCGGAAGACGTTGGCGCCTGTTCGAAATGCCCGGAATAAAGCAGAACCATGCGACGAAGACCGTTTACCGCCGGATTATTCTCCGCGAACGGACGACGGTTCAATTCATTCTTGTCCACAAAAAGAAACGGATGAGGACTGCGCGCAAACCGTGGAATCGGTCGATATTTCTGCGCCACTATCTCCTGCTCAAAAAACCGGACCCCAAGTATTTTCCAAAGCGTTTCGCGTTCCGCTTTTGGAAGATTGCCCGTCATCATCGACATCGCGTCCATCGGATTTCTGGAAAGCCGACGCTCTTCACATGTCGGCGTAAATTGACTGCAAAGCGGAAGCGGATCTTCAAAAATCGCCGTCGGAACTCCGGATTCCAGAACCTTAACAAAATTTTCCATCTGAAAAGGCTCAAGCGTCGAGGGCTGAACCGCAAGGATAACGTCCACCGATTCCGGATCCAATGGGTAAGAAGGATTCAAAGGGACGATTTCGTATGATTTCCGAAGTTCAGCAATGATTGGACTAACCGACTTGTCTATTGTCGCCCGATCAATCCCGATCATAGGCATTCCGTCAAACATACCGAGCAAATTCGCGTCGGTCTGAAGTACGCCGAGACGTTTTCGGTTATGCGTCGAAACCATCAAAAGCGACCGTATCAATTCATATTCCACCGGAAGACCGCGCGAAAAAAACGGTATCACTTCCTGATTCAGACCGCATGTCATCGACGCTCCAAGGTAAACGCTCGTTTTTTCCAACGTCCCGCGAACCTGAACATTCACATCGTTCGGCGTAATTCCAAAGTTTTTTTCAACCATTAACGCCTCGTCCGTAAAACGTTCCAGCGAGTGAATATGAACGCGAATTTTTCCGGAAGCGTATGTTTCAAACTGACGAAGAGTCGATTCAAGATTTCGCTTTACCTGAGCAAACTCTCCAGGTATCTGAGGACTAAGCCACGCATGGATCTCAACGGGGTGTTCCGGCTGGAATTCTTTCAAAAGCTGAATCGTCTCTTCACAAAGCGAATTAATCTTTTCCGCCGTGAAATCTTTCTGAACGTCAAATCGATTGAAAAGTACCGTTAATGAAGAAACGGTCGCGGCAAGAAATATCGTTCGCAGAGCAAAATGCCCCGCTCTTTTCCAACCGGAAATTCCACTGAACCAGTGGCGACAGCCGATAAGAATCATGCAGAGATAAAGCATGACCAGAGCGATCGCCGCAAAATAAAAGGCGGACGCGCACGAAATCTCGCCTTTGCAGAACGGAGCGTAACGCGCTTCAAAGCTCCAAAAACTCATCGCTGACGCCAGACGGGCTGGAAGAATCACATCGCCGCAAGCCGAAAAAACAAACGGAGCGTTAAGCAATACCCCCCAAACGTACCCCATCGTCGTCTGAGAAGTGAAAAACGAAGCCAGCATTCCGATAGCCAGCATCGCTACGCCAACAAACCAGAAGCCGATATACGTCGAAAAGAAAAGCCCCGGATCCGGATGACCAAGAGTCTCCAGAACAATCAGATTACAGACTGCCGAGAAAAAAAGCGAACATGAATAAATTGCCAGACAGGCAAGATATTTCCCCGAAACGACTTCCAAATCATTCGCAGGCAAAGTCAATAACAATTCGTCCGTCCCCTGACGACGCTCCTCCGCCCAGCTGTTCATCGTAATGGCGGGAGCAAAAACGAGCATAATAAACGGGAAAAAAGGAGTCAGCTGATCCAGATTCGCCAGATTATTAACAAAAAAAGCATTACTCCAAAATGCCGCGATAGTACTCAGCAGGACAAATACGCAAAGAAAAACGTATCCCGTCGGATTCGCAAAATAACTGAAAAAGTTTCGGGCAAAAATCGCCTGGACCGCGTGTCGATTCATATTTTTATTCAGTAAGTTCTTTTCAAAAATTCAGGGATTTTCATTGAACGAACGCTTTCAACGTCCTCGGCAAACTCCGTTTACCAGCGCATTAATATTTCTTTTTTGCGCGGACCGGCAACGAATGAACCGTATCGTAAAAATCATTCGTTGGAACGAACGTTCAAAAGCCTTCAGCCGCCAATCATACGCCTTGGATTTCATTGTTGCCAAGAGCGCAAAAATGTTCTTCCATCGTTTGGCCGTCTTTCAAAAACTCCTCAACGCTTCCATCGTATCGGAGTCGGCCTTCAGAAATGAAGAGAATCCGGTTTGTCATGGCCTCAACTTCCTGAAGAATATGCGTCGAAAGAAGAATCGTCTTTGTTTCGCTGAGAGTACGAATCGTTTTGCGCACTTCGTGAATCTGAATCGGATCCAGCCCGGAAGTCGGTTCGTCCAATATCAGAACGTCCGGATCATGAAGGAGCGCCTGAGCCATTCCAACGCGTTGTCTGAAACCGCGGGAAAGTTTCCCTATTGGTTTTCCGAAAACTGATTCCAGACGGCAAATTTCAACAACCTGCTCAATCCGATGTTTCCGACTTTTCGACGTCATACCGCGCGCCGCCGCAAAAAATTCAAGGAGACTTTTGGGAGTCATATCCGGATAAAGCGGCCCGTTTTCCGGAAGATATCCCAAACGCCGGGCGCCGGAAATTCGTTCCGAATTCATGTCGAACCCCGCGATTCGGGCGTTCCCGACGCTCGGGGCAAGATAACCCGTGAGAATCTTCATCGTAGTGCTTTTTCCAGCTCCGTTCGGCCCTAGAAACGCCGCGACTTCTCCTCGGCGAATCTGAAAGGACACGTCTTCAATCGCAGTAAACGATCCATAGTACTTGGAAAGTTTAACCGCCTCTATCAAAATGGAGGAATCCGACATACTCTTCTCTTTAATTTTATTCCCAATTGTTTCCCCGCTATTCGCGTACCGGCGCGTTTCTGAAACTGGGGATTTTCTCCTTTATTTAAGAGTACTCAAAATCCGCAATTTACGCAAGGTCAGTTAACAAAAAAATTAAGATCCATCAAAAGAAAACGTTCAAACAATGAAAAAACGACTTCCGTTTTGCTTCTTTAAATTTCCAGACTTTTTACGGTCTGTTTCAAAATTTCGTAAAAAATATAGAAAAAATTTTAAATTCCGGAGAAATATCGCAAACTGCCTTCAAAATAAAAAACAAAATAATTCGGCTTTATCCTCAAAGAACTGCGGAAAAGCTCTTTCCGCAGTTCTTTTTTCTCGCGTCCGTTTTCCCTCGACATTCCTTAATCGATAGTTTTTTTCAGCATATCGACCATGTTGCAGAAAACGTCCAGAGCCGCGGCGACCGGCGCGGGCTCGCGCATATCGACTCCAGCCCCCAGCAGGAGATCAAGCGGTTCTTTGGAACTTCCTCCGGAAAGGAACCCAAGATAATCGGCCAGTTCTTTTTCTCCTCCATTAAGCACGCGTTGCGAAAGAGCGATGGCGGCGGAAAGACCTATCGAGTATTTGTAGACGTAAAACGCGCGATAAAAATGCGGAATCCGCAATCCTTCAAGCGACAGACATTCGTCCAACGCAAAATTCGGACCGAAATAAAGCTCAAGCAGTTTCCGGTACGTTCCAAGAAAGAAATCAAGGGTCGTCGGCTCGCCGTTTTCCGCGGCGGCATGAACGTCCCGTTCAAATTCTGCGAACATTGTTTGACGAAAAATCGTAGCCCGAATATCGTCAATCGCTTTATTGATAAGATTCAGACGCTGACGCTCGTCCGTTTGCGTTTCAAGAAGATGATGAAGAAGAAGCTCTTCATTAAAAGTACTGGCGACCTCCGCGACAAAAATTTTGTAGTCGCCGTAGAGATACGGCTGATTTTTCCGCGAAAACCACGAATGCATCGAGTGACCGCCCTCGTGCGCCAACGTGAAAACGGAATCGAGAGAATCCGCGCGGTAATTCATGAGAATAAACGGAAATGAATCGTAACATCCGCCGCTGAACGCTCCGCTGTCCTTACCGCGATTTTCGTAGCGATCGCACCACCTCTCTTCCGTCAATCCCTTCCGCATGGCCGCAACGTATTCGGCCCCGAGCGGTTTGACGGCTTCGAGCGTCATTTCTACGCCGCGATCCCACGGAATATCGACTTCCGCATCCTGAAACATCGGCGCGTACGTGTCGAACATATGGATTTCGTCAATTCCCATAATTTTCCGGCGAATCTCAAAATACTCGTAAAGCTTCGGCAGATACCCGTGAACGGTTTCAATCAGATTATCGTAGACTTCCGTCGGAATTCGTTCGCTGAAAAGCGACGCTTCTCTGGACGACGTAAAATTTCTTGCCCTGGCGCAGAAAATATCCTGATGAATACTTCCCGCGTAAATTGCGGCCAATGTATTTTTATGCGCGTCAAACTGCTCGTAATACCGATTAAACGCCTGACGGCGAACTTCCCGATCCGGTCCGCGCAGCAGAGATGAGAACGAGGCGTGACTGAGTTCAATTGTTTCGCCGTGATGATTGGTCGTCAAACCAAACTTCATGTCGACGTCGACCAGTTGATCAAAAGCGTTGGAGGGAGTCTGAAGCATTTCGGTCTGCATTGCGAGAAGCCGTTCCTCCGACGCGGAAAGCGTATGCGGTTTTTCCTCCGCAAGACGCCTGAGCCAAAGGCGATATTCCGCGAGCTGTTCCGACTCAAGATAAGAGTCAAGTTTATCGTCCGGAAGCGCAAGAAGTTCCGGAGTCACAAAACTCTCTTCCTGATCCGCTCTACTCGCGGCGTTCATGAATCGCCCCTGAAGCGCCATCATTTCAGAGTTTCCTCCGTCTTCCGCGCCGCGAAGGAACGCATACGTTCCCAGCTTGTCGCCAAGACGGTCCATCGCAAAACAAAAATCCAGACACGTTTTCAATAAATCGGCGCCGTCTCCAAGTTTACCGCGGAATTTCGCGTATTGGGGAATCTGCTCTTCCCATTTGGCAAATTCTTTCTCCCACTCTGCGACCGTCGCGTAAAGCGACTCCACGTTCCACTTATCTTCAGTCGCTACTTCACTGCGAAGCGGAATAGTCTGAACATTTTCCATATTTTTCTCCCTGTTCAAATTCTCTCAAATGAAACTGCTCAAAATTTGATTTTCTTCGGACCAAAACAGAACGTCAGGGCCTGCTGGGTTAACGGTTTCTTTTCCAAAACGTTTCCGAGTTCCTCCAGAGTAATCGAACGCAACGTCTCAACTTCTTCCTCCGCAGAATGAAATTCCCGGGCAGTCGTCCATTCCGCTCCCATGGAAAAAATACGCTCCCAAGCCTTTTCGCCATCCAGAACAACCGCCGTAGCAAGCCGATTTTTAGCCAGCGAAAGCTCTCGTTCCGAAATATCGCCTTCCTCCGCTCCGCGATAAATTTTTTCCAGTCGCCGCCAGTTCTCCGCCGCCTCGCTCGGCTCGCACGCAAGACTGCTGCTGAAATATCCCGCGTCGGAAAATTGAGAGTAAAGCAAATCCGCGTAACCGGCTCTTCCGGAATCGACAAATTCCCAATACAACCGACTCCCGGCGTCGCAACCAAGAATGGACGAAATAATCCGACAGGCAAGACGCTCGCGGTAATCTTTCGCCCAAAAATTCCCGTAAGAAAGAAAGTACTGACGCGCGGCCTGACGCCGGGAAAACGACTTAAATCCGCGTTTGGGAGAAAATTCCAGGTTTTCAAACGATTTAGAAACTTGAAAATCCGTCTTCGAAGGATTCTCCCAACTGCCGCAGTACTTTTCCGCCAGACTTGCCAGTCGTTCAAAATCAACATTCCCGCACGCGCAAAGCGCGATGTTTTCCGGCGCGTATTTTTTTCGAATCCAATCCCGAAGTTGACCGCTTTTAAGCCGTTTCACACTTTTGGATGTTCCAAGAACCGGATTTCCAAGCGGATGACCGTTAAAAAACGTTTGACGCAAATAATCGTCCACGCAATACGGGGGTTCGTTTTCGTACATTCCGATTTCTTCCAGAATTACTTCCTTCTCTGAAATAAAATCTTCCTCCCGAATCGCTGGACGCAAAATATCCGCGTAAAGCGCAAGACATTCCTCGAGATATTCAGGCAACAGCGTCGCGTAAAAAATCGTCGTTTCCAGCGACGTTCCCGCGTTAAACGTAATTCCAAGAGAATCAAACTCACGGTTTACGTCCTGCGCGGAACGGGACGCGCTTCCTTTGAATACCATGTGTTCAAGGAAATGACTGATCCCTGAAACTGCCGATGTTTCATCCCGGGAACCGCAACGGACAAAAAAAGCGATCGAAAGCGATTTCGCGCACGGCAGAATCTCCGCAACCGCCTCCAAACCATTTTCAAGTTTTCGATGAACAAAACTGGACACGTTTTTCTTTCTGTCAAATTTCTCTGTTTTTTACTCTGTTCCGCGTTTCAGAATCGATTCCCAGTACGTCAGTGCGTATTCGTGAAGCTTACGAAGTTTTTCTCCGTCAGAATCTTCAAAAGCTCCGCGTTTTTCAAGAATCTCGATTCTTTTTTTCTCCCAGTTCACAAAAAATTGGGCTGATTTTTTAGAAATCCATTTTTTACCGCCAATTTCAACATAGTACGGCGCGGACATGACGCAACGATAAGTCTGCGGAACGTCCGCAACGACGCGAATCAGAAACCATCCGCTCTCCGGAATCTCCAAAAGCGGCAATCGTCCCGACTCCGCGTAATTTCGGAACGGCACGGACGCCGCGACTCGTCCGTTTCGGATGATCTCAATATACTGCGCTTTATCCCGCATGGTAAGCGTCATGGACGGATTCACTTTTTCCACCTCGCCTTCTCCCCCGGGAAAAACAAACGTCTCGCCGGGAACGGCTCCTTCCGCCCAGGGCTGAAGCAACGGACCGTTTGTCACAACGCAACGACCGGCTCGAAGAGACGACCACCACATTTCACGATTAAATCCGGCGTTCGCCCCTTCATATTGAAAACCGCCCCGTTCCGCCTTTTCCGCATACTCGTCCGGGTCAACGTAAACGTAAACGCGATTTGAACCCAGGCAATTCGGAGACATTCCGGAACCGCTCCCCGCGGTCGGAGGAATCCGATGGCCCGTATTAAGCAGATGAAAATAAACTTCCTCCGTCCACTGCTGACGGCCCCGTTCGTCGCGATAGTTCATCGGCGCCGCGTCTTCAATAAAACCGCACTGCGACGGACGCAGAAAAATATCCTGACGAAGCTCTTCGACTTTCTCCTCTTCCGAATTGTCGGTAAATTCGCCCGACGCGCTGGACGCCAGGGACGACTTTTCTGTTTTTTCCTTCTCCAGAATCGTTTTCACGTTAATCTTACCCGTAGGCTTAACCGTCGGAAGACGTTTCCAGTTCGTATTTTCCGGAAGAAGCTGTTCCTTCAAAATATGCGGACCAAGTAACTGAAAAGAATCCCCGATACCAAGAGAAATCATCAGAGGAAGATCCCAACAGTCGGCGTCCTGAATATCAATCCATACCTCCGGATATTTTTGACAAATCGCGTAAAGCATCGGAACCGCGCTTTTCCGTTCCTCAAGACGCAACTTTGAAAAAGGAATAGCCTGCGGAATATTCAGAATTCCCACGCAACTCGCCGGATGCCGGAGAACATAATTTCGAGTCGTAAAAAGCCGATCCGAATCAAACCAGACCTCGTCTGTTTGGGGGCCGTTTTCCGTTTTCTTTCCGGAATTTCCACCCGTTCCTTTCCGTTCTCCGTCGGATAACTTTTTTTCCTTTAATTTACTGGAGTTTGAAGAATCGCCTTCACGAATTTCTTCGCCGGTACGGCCTGCCCGAATCCGCTCGATTTCACGACGTTTTTCTTCCGTTCTTTTCTGTTTCTCTGAAAATCGTTTATCCGCGGATTCCGCCAGGGGTACGAAATGCAAATCGTCCGCCGTCATCAAAAGTTCGATATCCCCCAAGTCGCGCAACGCCATCAAGTCGCCGGACCACCACCCTTTTTCCGAAAGATTAATAAAACGCCGAAGCGTCTCCGTTTTCGTATCGTCCGCAAATCGATTCAGAACAAAATGTCCCTTTCGAGGAAGATACTCCAAACCGCGTTCAATCTCCATCGGATAAGTTCCTAACGGCCACTCAAGAAACACGCTGCCCGGCATAACAAAATGGTCAAACCAGAACGGAACCTCTTCGGCCTTTCGAGGAACGCCTTTTTCATTTCGAATCGATACGC
>CAZWOV010000042.1:0-12476 GCA_964635645.1 uncultured Planctomycetaceae bacterium
TTTCTCCCGTGATTTACGAACTCATCAAGAAATAAAAAAGGATTGCGAAAGACCGTAACCCCCAAAATAGCCCGGAAGGGATTCGAACCCCTAACCAAGGGATTATGAGTCCCCTGCTCTGACCATTGAGCTACCAGGCCGATAAAATTTAAACGGGAAACTGAAATAAACTCCCGCTCCTATCTTTTATTTTATTCTATCTTTTTCTTTGTTTTTGACAAGGGGGGGGAATGAATTTTTAAATACTTTCTTTTCAAATTTTGTCAGGTTTCCTATTCGCTCAAAATCAGGTCAATCGCCAGCCTCTGGGAGTTCGGACCAGTTTGTCGTGTATGAAGGAGATTTTCGTTCCTGTCGGCTTTGCCACTCCCGTTCCTGTTTTAGTCCTTCCGAAGCGAAAACGATGGAGTCGCGTCCCAGCTCGCGGCGCAAAGAGTCAAGAACGTTCATCAGGTTTCGGCGTTCTTCCGTTTTGCGGTCGTTTGCCTTCTGTTCTTCCGCCGTCTGGAATATTCTGTATTTATCTGGTTCGGCGGTATTGGTGATTGCCATAAGCGTAACGCCTGCTTTTTGATAGACGACGTCCGGCCGGAATTTATTGCGGAGGACGTTCAAAACTTTTGGTTGAACCAGGAGGGCGTCGGAAGTCGCTTCGTCAAGCGGAATGGTAAACCCTTCCGAGTATGGAATACGTTCGCAGGCGGATTCTGGTCCGGTGGTAAAACCATAAAGAGAAAGCCAGACGGCGCTGGTAAACAGAGCGTATTTTCGCAGTCTGGACATGGCCGTTTCGAGAAAAGAGGAGACCGGGTGAATAAGTTCGTCAAGCGTCGCGATTGTTTTTCCAAAAGAACGCGAGAACTGAATGGAATATTTTGGCGGAGCGAAATTTTCCAGTTCAAGGCAGGATTCTCCGCGCAGTTCGCGAACGGTTCGTTCCTGACAGATAGAAAAATCATGTCGAATCTGGATAGGATTCTGAAGCGAAAGGTCCCAGGCGGTCCTGACGCCGCGCGCGAGGAATGGTTTCAAAAGCCGTCTTCCGACTCCCCATACTTCGCTGACGGGTATTTCACGAAGAACTTCCTGAATCGTTCCGGCGTCATTCAGCGTAAAAGAAGGAATGCGCTGAGTTTTGGCGACGTAAACGGCGGCTTTTGCCAGAGTTTTGGTCGGCGCGACGCCGAAGGAAACCGGAATGCCCGTCCATTTCCAGACCGTTTCGACAACTTGGCGCTGGAAAGATTCCGTTTCTGCATTTGGAATTCCTCGAAGGTCAAGAAAGGCTTCGTCGATTGAATAGACTTCAATGTTGGGACACCAGGCGCGAAGCGTTTGCATGACGCGGCGGCTCATGTCGGAATAAAGTTCAAAGTTGGCGGAAAAAACAGCGATTCCAAGTTCCGCGCACCGGTTTTTAATTTGAAAAAACGGCGCGCCCATAGCGACTCCGAGCGCTTTCGCTTCTGGAGAACGGGCGACGACGCAACCGTCGTTATTTGACAAAACGATAACCGGTTTGTTTTTTAAACGCGGAACAAAAACTTTTTCGCATGAGGCGAAAAAAGAATTGCAGTCGACCAGCCCAAACATTTTAGGAAAAGGTTGCTTAAACCTGAAAGTAAATTTTCGTAAATTCGCGTATTGAAACAACGCGAACGTCCGCGTTGTTTCAGCCTGAGAAATCCGTTTCCGGTTTGGACGGCAGGATTGCCGCGGGAAATCATGAGGGCTGAAATTAACGGGGCGCTGGTTCTGGGACGTATGAGCGGAAAGATTTTGCGGAAAATAAAATCAATTTTCCGGCGCGCCCCCCTCAAAACAACTGAAACGCGCCCAGACGGGATGGTGATCAAATGGAATTTGTTTCATTTTTTTGAATTGCCGTTTCAAATCCCAGATTCCGGACATGTTTCCGTATTCAGCCAGTGGACTGGCCTGAAAGAGGATATTTTCCGAAACGAAACAGAATTTTCCAAAAGTATTCGTAGGAAAATCAGGATTGGCCCAAACGAGCGTCTGGTTGAATCGAGGGTCGCCAATAACGACGCTTTGGGGTTCAACGCCAAAATGTCCAAAAATGACGACGTCGTCTTCACGATCCAACTGATTATGCTCCGACTGTTTTTTCAGTAGGGCAAAAACTCGTGGAATTTCCTGAATTTCCCGCATTTGATCTTCCGGATAGATCTGCATGTTGACGGCAATAAAGGTAAAAGCTTTATCTGCCGGAACCTTTTTTACTCTGTATTTCACGGACAGCGGAGGGAATGCGAATGGACGATTTACCTGTCCGACAAGCCGGATTGAGGACGGGTCCGCTTCCAGAACGTTCCGGTCATAGAGAAAAACGGGAACGGGTCTGTTCATTGACGTATCTTGCTCTGGAAAAATCGCGGTATACGCGTATTTCCGGCCTGTTCGAAGAGAGAGCGCGTCCGTAATTTTTTGGAGCATTTGGGGATTGGGAGCGTAAATTCCCTGAACGCCGACCAGATCAAACTGCGCCAGAACCGTCAGAAGCTCGTCGAAAAACTGTTCGTGCTCCAAATGTTGAGGTCGAAGCGGTTCTACGCAGAAAGAAGCCGTCAATATTTCTTTGGGATGTTCGAAAACACGCGAAATTTTCTTAATCGTCATGTCCGGTTGAAAATCCTTCCGCATGGATTCTATCGTTGCCGAAGTTCCGATGGAGGCGGTTTCCCGGACAGGTTGCGATTCCGGAACGGACGGAGCTTCAAGCGGCTTCTGCTCTTCTGAAGGTTTACTGACCCGATGAGGACGATCATGGACGTTGGCCTGCTGGGATGAATTGGCGTTTTCCTCCTCATTTTCCTTGGGCGGGAAACATTTTTTGATTTTACTGATTCCCAAATTACTTAATCCAACCAGACCTTCCTGATGCTGGAGACGATCGTCCTTGTTCATCTCTTCAGGAAACGCCGGGTAGTCGGTGCGTTCTGTATCTGATCGGGCTGTGATAACCAGGCGTTCCAGTTTGTTCGAGTCTTTCCAGGTAAAAATATCCACCTGAATCAGTGAAAACAAAAATAAGACGCCACCGGCCAAAATCAGGAATAATGTGAAAATACGGGGCATTGCGTCCTCCTTGCGTGCCAAAACGATTTTGCTAATTAATTATTCCACACAAAATCTTTTCAGGCAAGCGAATTCCAGTAAATTATATGCGTTTTTTAAAGATTTTAAGAAAAAGATGGGATATTTTGATTGCATCGAATGCGCGGACGGTTGTTGAGAGAAAAAATCAGAGCCTGAATGGGTCAGGCTTGCAAATAGAAAGTTTTGCGCCGGAAATTTTTCAAACGGGAAATTTTTGGCAAGGCTTGGCGAAATTTTGGGCAATCCTTGCCCAAAATTTGCGAGGAACGGAAGGATTCGGGTGAAGTCGGAAAATTTATTTTTCTCCGCGTTTCATCATTTCTTCCGCAATTTTGAGTTCTTCCGGCGTGTTGACGGAAACCGATTCGATCGGTTGAAGAATCGGAAGCGCCCGAACGATTTTGTTTCGAGACAAAAGAAGTGCGGGAACGTCGGTAATATAGTATTCGCCCTGGGCGTTGTTTGCGGTTAGCAGATCCAGGACGTCAAGAAGGTCTGCCGCGCTGAAAACATAGTAACTTTGATTTACTTCGCAAATTAAACGTTGGGTTTCCGTAGCGTCTTTTTCTTCGACGATTCCGATAAAATTTCCGTTGCCGTCGCGCAAAATGCGGCCAAGTCCGCGAGGATTTTCAACTTCAATGGTCCCCAGCAGACAACCGCATGGAGAGTTTTTCCAGTCGTCCAGAAGCGCGGTAATTGTGGAACCCTGCATTAAGGGAGAATCGCCGGCGACGACGACGACTGGAAACGTCTGATTTCCGTTTTTCTTTAGAAGATCCCGCAGGTTCGGTACGCACATTCGGACGGCGTGTCCAGTTCCTTTTTGTTCGGTTTGAAGAACAAACTCAATTTCTTTTCTTTGGGAAAACGTCTGCCGAACTTCTTCCGCGCGGTACCCGACGACGGCGAAAATCTTTTTGACTCCGGCAAAACGAAGCGCTTCAAGCGGATATTCAAGCATGGGACGGCCGCAACAGGGAGTCAGGACTTTGGGATGTTCCGAACGCATTCGCGTTCCTTTTCCGGCGGCCAGAACGATTGCGGCGATGGGGGATGAATTCATGGTTTTCCTTTTATTTATGGCGTTAAAAATGGACGCGGGAATAAAAACGTTTTTTTGCATTTGCGGCAGAAACGGAAATCCGTTTTTCGGACGGTATGTTCAGTAATCTCCGCGAAAATGTCTTCCAGCCTTTTTTTCTGCGTTTCGGGCTTTGGTTTCCAGACGCCGGAAGACCGATCCTCGAGTGGGTTTCGTCGGTATTCGTCCGCGGCGTTTTTTCAAAGCCTGAAGAAGAATTGCCTGAAGCTTTTTTAAACATTCCAGACGATTTCGGGGCTGGTCTCGAAATACCTGACTGGAAATAACGAGCGTTCCGTCTTTTGAAAAAAGGGACGGATGCGCCGTCTGCATTTTCCGGATAGCGTCTTTTTCTTCCGAAAAAGTCGGGCTTGTTTCCGGATTCCAGAAAAGCGTGACTTTACTCGACACTTTGTTTACGTTCTGACCTCCGGGACCGCCGCTTCGGGAAAACGTGAAAGATATTTCTTCAATCGGGATTTCAAGTCCTGGACGAATAAAAAGGGACATGTTTTTTTCCTGAAAGGTCTTGGCTTAAAACGGTCGGCCGACCGGAAATTTTCTGGTCGGCAGAGTCGAAATCTTGAAATGAAGACTAAAATTCCTGGAGAATATCCATCATTTTTTTGTCCATTTCCAGACCGTGCCAGTTCGTGTAGTTCACGTCCTGTCGTTTGCTGTTCATAACGCCGATGGAGCCTCGGAAATTCCAAAGCGCCCAACCCCAACCGGCCTTTTTCCAGTTTCCCATGAGCGAACGCATCCACGCGAGAACGACGTCGTGCGGAGTTTGATTGAACGCTCCGAATTCCCCGACCATGACTCCGCCCGTTTTTTCCCATTCCTGCCATGGTTTGACATAATTATCCCAGTGCCATTGGGCGTCCTGAGACTGCGCTCCTCCCCAGACTATCCGATCGTTTTTAACGGAGCAAGTTATGGAGAAAGGATCGTCCGGCCATCTGACGGCGCAACTGACGACCGATTCATTCGCCGTGTTTTCATTTTGGAAAGCGAGTTCTTCGATTGCCGCCCAGTCTCCTTCCGCGATGCGAAATTGAACGGCGGCGGTTCCTGCCGGAATTTCAACCGTTTCGTTTTTACGGTAGAGATTCTGGTAACAGTTCCATTCCGGTTTGAAAATAACGGTTTCCCATTCGCCTTCTCCCGGTCCCGGTTGATAAACGCGGTCGAAAAGGAGTTTTTGAACGTTTCCGGAGTCGTCTAACGCTTCAACCAGAAGACGCGCGCGGGACGATACCTGATAGATCTTGAATCGAAGTTTTCCGCCGTCGCCGTGAGCAAAACGAATAACGGCGGGTTTTTGTTGAGATTCGCAGATTCCCGCTTTCTTTGGATTAAAAAGCAGACCGTTTGGCATTAACATCGGCCATGTCGGAGGCGTTTTCATATCGCGCAGATATTCTCCTACCCAGGTGGCGCGATAGTGGGAAATTTCCATCGGCATGTATCCGCGAGTCGATTGGGCGACCTGAAGTTCTCCCAGCTCCATCGTCGGTTTTGTTCCATAGGACATCCCGTCGCAGATAATCAGACGATTGGGGTCTACCGCGCGAATTTCTTCGCAGAGACGGCGGTGAACTTTCATGAATTTGTCGATTTCGATATTCGACGGTTCGTTGAAGAGATTGAAGCTGACGTTTTCGCCGGGGCTTCCTGCGTAACGTTTGGCAAAAGTTCGCCAGTGGAGAGCGCAGACGTCGAGAGTTTCGTCGTCGTCCCAAACGAGCGGATCTTCCTGGGGTTTCGCTACCGTGTAGCCTGGCGCGCGATGAAAGTTGAGCATGGTGTGAACGCCGTATTTGAGGCCGTATTCGACCGCGAGATCAATTTCTTTAAGAGTCTGTTCGTGAAATTTCCTGCGGTCTCCGTCCACAATCCACCCGTTGTAGTCCATAGGAAGACGGACAAAGTTGAAACCAAGATCGCTGATCATGCGGAAATCGTCTTCAACAAACGGAACGTTTCGACCGCAAAACTTTTCAAGGAGGTTGAATCCGCGCCAACGCGGAAGTTTTTTCCAGCTTGCTTTGGGGAGCTGCGGAGCGACGGCTTTTCCATCCGCTTCGGACGCGAGAAGTTCAGGCATGGCGGAGCAGACTCCTAGAAGAGCGGTACGTTTCAGAAAATCCCGGCGGTTGGCAGGCATGAGAATATCCTTTCGTAATTTGAGGCGTGAATAAAATTTAAGACGTCTCTTTTATCGGCAGATTCTTCTGTTTTCTTAAGGAGAAAAAGGGCGGTTAAATCGCGAAAAGATTTATCGGAGGTAAGGAAAAAGTTCATGAAAGAGAATTTGCGTTGGGATAGCGTCGGGGTAACGTTGGGTAGCGCTGGGGTAACGTTGGGGTAGCGTTGGCCGCCGCGTATTTTTCGATTTGGAAATTTCTGACGAAAGACTGATTTTTTCAACATTTTGATAGTGGGAACTGTTTTTTTTTCCGGATTCTACTTGACTTTTTGGGATTGGCGGTTATGATAAGAAGAAAGAGTAATCGTTGATAAAAAATAATTTCTGTGAAAATTTCCTACCAGTCCTCCCTTTATTTCGAAAGGATTTAAGAATGAGTCGTCTTTCCCGCCGTCAATTTATTCAGACTTCTGGTCTTTTTGCCGCAGGTTCCGCCGTTTTGCCGCAGGGGCGAAATGGAGTTCAGACCGTGCAGGCGCAGGAAACGAAAGAAAAATCGCCGAAACCAAAGAAATGGTTTAAAGGTCAGCTGCATACGCATTCTCAATGGAGCGACGGCGGCGGACTTCCAGAAATAGTCTGTCATTTCTATAAAGAAAACGGATACGAATTTTTTTGTCTGTCCGACCATAACAATTTTCAGAACGACTCTCTTCGCTTTAAAGGATTCGGTTTTCAAAGGGAACCGGAAGACAAATCTCTTTTTGAAGGAGAAACGTCTACGTGGAAATTCGTCAATACGAAGAAGGGTTGGGCTCAGTTGACTCAGACGGAAATCGATCAGGCGATTAGCGTTTACGGAAAAGATTCCGTGAAAATTAAAACGGATAAAGACGGAACTCGTTACGTACGTTTGAAGACGTTTCGCGAACTTCAGGAACAGTTTGAGGAAGAGGGAAGATTTTTGCTTATTCCCGGTTTTGAACAGACCGGATCTTCTGAAGACGGACTTCAGGTCCATATGAATTTTATTAATGTCAAGGAGTCTTTTCCCTATGTTCGCAAAGCAGACGTCGCGGAGACGATAAACGCTAATTTTGAAAAGGGAAAGGAAGTTTACGCGAATAATCCCGAGCCTTACCTCTTTACGCTGAATCATCCGCAGTGGCCTTTCTACGACGTAACGCCGGAAGCTCTTGTTCAGCTTGACAAAATCCATTTCTGGGAACTGACGAATAATCCGCTTACCGGCGGTCCCGTCGTTCCGAACGCCTGGACCCCTGAAAAGTATTGGGACGTCGTGAACGCATATCGTATTGCGAACCGCAAGCGCGTCCTTTGGGGAACGGGATCCGACGACCTTCATCCTTTGGATTTGAATAGTAATCCGTTCCTCGGTTGGAATATGGTTCTTGCGGAGGAACTGACTGCCCGCGCCATTATGGAAGCGATGCTCCGCGGCGATTTTTACGTCTCGAACGGCGTAACGCTTAAAGACGTTCAATTCTGTCCGGAGTCCAAAACTCTTAGCGTTTCGGTCGATCCAAACGTCGGCGAAGGGGTTAAAATTGAATTTATCGGGACTAAAAAGACCTTTTCCCGTCCATTTGAGAAAATTGAATACGAATCTCCCCGGCGTACGATCTCGGCATATGCCGAAAATATCGGCGTTGTTCTTAAGACGATTGAAGGGCTTGAGGGCTCCTACGCGATGCAGCCGGACGATCTTTACGTTCGCGCTCGTGTGACGACCGCCGCTTCAAAGGAAGATCGTCCCCAATATCAGATCCTCTTTCCAACCGCCTGGACTCAGCCGTACGCGAACTGAGGATCGTCGCGGTTTTCGGGCGGTTTAAGCCTATCGGGTCCAAATCTTTTTGGTAAAAAAATTTTTTGTCGCGAGAGATTTGGACCGCGTTTTTTACAGGAGTATTTTAATGGAACCTCTAAACGAATTTACGATTGACGTCCGCGTTCGTTACCCGGAGTGCGATCCAATGCGGGTCGTTCATCATTCGCGGTATTTTGTTTACTTTGAAATGGCGCGGACCGAATTATTTCGCGCGAACGGCGGAAACTACGATGAATTTGAAAAGAGCGGGTTTTCATTTGTTGTCGTTCGAGCGGACTGCCGCTATCTGAAGCCCGCTTTTTATGACGACGTACTTCAGGTTGCCGTTATGGTTGAAAAAGTCACCCGGGCAAAGATTGTTCACCGATATGAAGTTCGGCGCAACGGCGAACTTCTCACGGAAGCGCATATTACGTTGGGCCTTGTTGACAGAACCGGCCGAGTCGTTCTGATTCCAACGGAAATTTCAGGAGCCGGTAGTTTGGAAAAATAAGTTGATCTTAAATTGAAATTTAGCTTTGAATTTTTTCTGTAATTTCAGGTGCGGCGGACGAACCGTCAATTGGAGATTCAGATAGGAAACGGGACAAACGTCATGGATGAAAAAAAGAAACCGCGCAGAGAAGACGTTCAGGACCTCGATTCTCTTTGCGAATACTGTTCGGGAAAATGCTGCCGGTATTTTGCGATGGAGATCGACGAACCTGTGGATTGGGAGGATTTCGATCGTCTGCGATGGTTCGTGCTTCATGAATTCACGACGCTTTTTACGGAAGACGATCACTGGTTTCTTCTGGTGCAGACAAAGTGCCGTAAACTGGACGAGCAGAATCGATGCGTCGATTACGAAAATCGACCGAATGTTTGTCGGCAATATACGACTTCGCGTTGCGAATATGAAGATCATTGGGTTTACGATCGGTATTTTGAAACTCCGGAACAGGTTGCGGAATATGCCGAGGCGCTTTTGGGGCCGAGGGTTGGAGACGATATCCGTTCCGCGCAGTAACGCCTGGAACGGTTAAACCGTAATAGGCGTGAATCTCCAATCTGGTTAGGAGGCGGATCGCAGAACCGAAAGAAACGAAGGGACGCCGGTTTTCGCTTTAGTTTACGAACGGCTGTTTTCGCTTTGATTTACGGACGGCGCCGTATTGGTTCCGAGGCGCCCTTCCTGAAAATTTGGAATTTGGGATTTTGTTCTTTTTTTTAGGAATTTTTCATGAAAAGTATCTTGCAGTTTTACCATATTTTGAAGAAATTTTCAAGGAATTTTATGTCTTTGAAATTATGGACTCATTCTTTGTCGTCGGCGTTATTTGGGGCCGCCGCCTTGTTTTTTTTCTTTTTTACGCCGCTTGTTGGGGCGGAAGAGGGAAAACGTCCGTATGAAATGGACTGGGCGAACCGATTTGAAGATGAAGTTCCGCCGTTGACGAATTTTGAGTCGGAAAAATGGAATGTTGAGACGGTTGGCTCCGCCGCGTCGTTTGAGATTACGAACGAACAGAAGATCTGGGGTGATTCCGTTGCGAAGTTGACGTACCGAAAGCTTCCTGATTTTAAAGGTAATCCTTACGTCGTCATTCGGCCGGAGCGGTCAATTCCGCTGACGTCGGATTTTGACGCCGTTTCGCTTTGGGTTTACGGTAACAATTGGATGTGGGCGCCGGTAGCCGAGACTCCGCAGGTTAATATTCAACTTTTATTCCTTGACGAAAACGGCGCGGAATTTGGGATTGATCTTGGTCATGTCAACTGGCGCGAATGGTTTCTGATGTTCAAGAGGGTAAGCGACGATAATCAGCGCCGCCTTCATACTGAAAAAGCCCGTTTTTCCGGCGTTCGCGTCAGCGGGGGAAGCAATACGGAGGACCGCGTTCTCTTTTTCGATAATCTGGCGATTCGTAAAGAAGCGTTTAAGCCGCTTACTTTCAAACCGAGGGCGAAACGCGCTTTTGCCGATCCTCGTCAGAATCAGGGAATAAATACGGGCGAAGGGACTCTTCCTTTCCCGACGCGCCCGGAAACGATTCTTCCTGAAAATAAAGCGAAGAATTTCCAAAATTCAATAATTGCCGACGGCAAAACTGGACGAACGTATTTTCTGAAATACGAGGGGCCGGACGGTTCTTTGACGTATGCCGTTTCTACGCCGAATCCCGGCGAGACGGTTTCAACGCCGTGTTTTCAGGATGACGCCCAGTCTCCCTGGAGTTGGATTTCCGTTAAATGGAACGATTCGGCGCCCGTTTTTCCGATGCTTGGCGGCGGAGTTTCCGAACTGGCTAATCCGCAAAATCCAAACGGCGAGAACTGGAGAGTGACGAAATGGGAGTTTGTTGAGTCGCGGCTTGCGAATCCGAATTCTTCGACGTCAAAATTGGAAACCTTTTGGAAGGCGACTGCGGAAAATCCTCAGGCTCCGGAACGACGCGCCGAGAATGAACCTGCCGAAATCTCCGCCGAGGTTTGTTTCGCTTATTCTATCCGCGGAAAATCGTTGATTTTGGAGACGGAAAGCAATTCGCAGAGAGTTGCGAACGTCGTTTACGGTTCGCTTAATACGGAAGATCTGGAAAACGTGAAAGTTTTTTCGATTCCATATTATTCCTATTCCTATTCGGGTCCCAATCGTCCCGGCGCCGTATGTTTTCAGGCTCCGCGTTGTCCGGAACCGCTTTTTATTATGGGAAATACCGACTGGTACGTTGATAACGGAAGTGAAATTTACGGGAAATATACTCTGGAAAAAAGTCGGAAACGCGCCGCGTTTAACGGCGGAGTTCGCTATCGTCCCAAAACGGACGGTCGGAGAAATCCGTGCTACGAGCGTTTTTTCCTCACGGTCAGTCCTGATTTTGAGGAAATTCTTCCGACGCTTCCCAACCCGGAATCTCCCTGGAAATCCGTGACGGGGCCTCGTCATTGGCGGGCGCATGGCTCGACCGTTCATGAAAACGATAAAAAATACTGGTTTAATGTTCATCGGCACGGAATGACGGAGGTTGTCGTAACAGACCATGAAACGTGTTTCCGCGACGGAGGCGAGAGTTTCACCTTCCGTACGAAATCAGCTCCCGGCAAAGGCGGCGACGCTTCTTTGCGCGATTATTCTGATTTTATGAATCGTGAATTGGGCTTTGTTTACGGTCTGTACAATAATTTTACGGATTTTGCGCCGGTAAATGAATATTGGAGTACGGACATTCCGTCGAGAACCTGCGATAATCAATTTCAGGGAGCTTGGGCGCGTTGTTACGCTCCAAAACCGTCCTGGGCGGTGGAGTACTGTGAAAAACTTTCTCCGATTAATCAGGAAAAGTTCCATTTTCGTACCGCCTATTGCGACGTTCATACCGCGGTTTCAGCTTCCTCGCGGGTGGATTACGATTACCGCGTACCGGGCGCGGGAACGCAGGCCGCGACGTTCTATTCCTTTGGGGAAATCATGCTTCTTCAGAAAAAAGCGTGGAATGGTCCCGTTTATTCAGAAGGAAATTTCCATTTTCCATACTGCGGTTTGACTGATGGAAATTACGCGCAGGATCAGGGGTACCGGCCGGCTGAAAATCCGTGGCTTGTGAATCTCGATCTGCGTAAAATGCACGATCTTTGCGTCAATTTTGGAATGGGGAATCCCGGGATGTTTTATCCGGGAAATTCCGCGCCGAAATCAGATTCTCCGGAAACGCGGGACGTTCCTTCGGATCGTTTTTTCTGCGCCTCAATCGCTTTTGGACATCCGGGATTTCTCGCTTGGGAATACGGTATTCGTACGGCAATGCGCGGATACTTTAACGCGCAGCAGCTCCAGGCTCGATTCACGCAGGCCAGCGCGGATAAAATTCTTTATTGCGGAGCAGACGGCAAGCAGGTAGAGGTTTCGGAAGCTCTGAGTTCTGGAATTATCGAGCGCTCTCAGGTCGTCGTGAAGTATTCGGACGGAACGGTCGTTTGCGCCAACGGAAGTATGACGGAAACGATGGATACGGAGGTTGACGGACGGCGGATCGTTCTTCCGCCGAACGGCTATACCGGCTGGACGGTCGATGGAAACGTTTTTACTTTCTCCGGATTAAGGGACGGAAAACGATGCGATTATGCTGAATCGCCGGAGTATGTGTTCATCGACGGGCGCGGGAGCGTTCAGAAATTTGCCCGCGCGACGGGAAACGGTTGCGGGGTTTGCCGGAAAATGGATAAAAATCATTGGGAGATCATTACGATTGACGGCGCCCAGATTGGGTTCAGGATTCCCGTCGCCA
>CAZWOV010000043.1:0-12417 GCA_964635645.1 uncultured Planctomycetaceae bacterium
CTTTGCTTATGTCGGAGTCGGAATCGGTTTTTTTCTGTTTTTCATTAAGGCCTTCCGATTTATTGGCGGATTTGGAAGCCGTTGGCGCGGGGGCGTTGGAGAGGATATCTTCCTGAACGGCTCTTTCCGGTAATTCCGTCCAGTCTCCGCCGTAGTCGAAATCGTTGGGATCGATACCTTCTTCCGTTGGATTATCCGCGGTTTCCCGCTGTTTTTGCGCGGTTTCTTTCTCCGAATCGCCTGACGCCAGAAAGAAAACCAGAAGCAGAAGCGCCGCGATGATTCCGCCTCCCAGAAGATAGATTTTCGTCGGGTCTTCTTTCTGTTTTTTGTATTTTTTGATTGACGAGGTTTTTCCTCCCAGATTTACCGGCGACGAAGCGACGATCGGCGGAACTTGCTGGCGCAGAATGGGCGGCTGAGGAACCGTCGGCTGCCCCATCGGCATTGAATACCCTTGTCCCGGGGCCGTCATGCCCTGCGGCATACTCTGTGGCATTCCTTGCGGCATACCCTGAGGCATTGCGGCAAACGAGGCGGCCCGCAGCTTTGCATCGTATTCCGTGCGTTTTTGGGGATCCAGGAGCTGAACGCGGGCGGCAGAAAGTTCGTTCAGAATTTTCTGTGATTCTTTGGAGTATTTTCCGCTTTGAAAGGTGCGAATATGCGCCATTTGGCGGTCTGCCGCATTAGAAATGACGTCCGGATCGGATTCGTAGAGAGCAATCCCCAGAAGGCGATAGTGATTCGGCGGTTGCTCGGAGGGAGCAATTCCAAGCCAGGTATGATACGGATCAAATGCGTTCGACATAAATACTTCTCACACGATAAGTCTTGATAACCTGATAAATCGAGGTATGGGGGCGGTTTCGTCTAAAAAACTTTTAGCGTAAACGACCCTGATTCTATTTTACTCCTTTTTTCCGCAATGTAAAGGGGGGAATATTTTTTTGGCTGAAATTTTTTTCGAAAGGCAGGGTTTTAGGAAAGATACGCCGGAGTTTTGGATAATAACGACGGACGTGATAAAATTTTATTCTTTCAGAGGGGGGCCCCTTGATTTTTATGAGGTTTTCATGTATGCTGGACGGGGAAGGAATTGAAAAGGGGAAATTTATTGAAGAAGTTTAATTCCGTTCAGGAAGGAGCTTGATTTCGTTCAGGTTTTTACCCCGCATATTTTCTGTACCGAATGAATTTTTTGTTTACGGACGGGAAATTTTCAGAGTATTACGTTTATTTTAGTTTTTCAGGCTCAGATTTTGAGATCCGAATTAAGGAGAGTTTCATGCTCAAAGGAAATGCTGTCATTGGTCAGAGCGGCGGTCCCACGTCCGTCATTAATTCCAGTCTTTGCGGCGTCATTCAGGCGTGCGCGAAGTACCCGGAAGCGATTGGCAAAATTTACGGTATGCGTTACGGGATAGAGGGTTTCATGAAGGAAATGCTCATTGATCTCGGAGCGCAGCGCGAGGAAATTGTGGAGGGATTGAAGAGTACTCCTTCCAGCGCCTTGGGAAGTTGCCGGCACAAACTGCAGGACGAAGATTTTCCGGTAGTGTTGGAACTTTTCAAAAAATATGATATTCGCTACTATTTCCTGATTGGCGGCAACGATACGATGGATACGATTCATCGTATTGAGAAATACTGCCGCGAGCAGGGATATGATTTGATCGGCGTCGGTATTCCGAAAACCGTGGACAACGACCTTTTCGCAACGGACCACACGCCCGGCTTCGGTTCCGCCGCTCGATATGTCGCGCTTTCCGTCATGCAGGCGGGAATGCTGGCCCGCGATATGAATCATGTCGATCAGTTCGTCGTATTTCAGACCGTCGGCCGTTCGGCGGGATGGCTTCCGGCGGCGTCGGCCTGCGCGAAACGTTCGGAAGACGACGCTCCGCATATTATTTTGCTTCCGGAACGGCCTTTTGAAACGGAGAAGTTCCTTGCTGAAGCAAAAGCCGCGTATGATAAATACGGTTGGGTGAGCGTGGTTTGCGGCGAGGGCGTTTGTTTTGCCGACGGTTCGCCAATCAGCGCCACGAGCGTGAACGATCGATTCGGCAACAAGGAATTCGGCGCCATGGGCGGAACGAGCGCCGCGATGGTGCTTCATCAGCTTCTTTCAAAGGAATTCGGCTGGCGCGGTGAATTTCAGGTGACGGAATCGCTTCAAATGAGCGCGGCGGACCGGGCGACGGCCCTCGACGTTGAAGAAGCGTATGCTTGCGGCGCGCGCGCCGTTGAACTGGCTATCGGCGGAACCAGCGGCGTGATGGTCACGATTCAGCGGGAATCGAATTCGCCGTACGCGTGGTCGCTTGGAACCGCTCCGCTTAAGGACGTCGCTTTGGGAGAAAAACCGATGCCCGACGAATTTATCTGCGAAGATCGAAGTTTTGTTACGGAAGCCTGTCTTGAGTATTTGCGCCCGCTGGTTGGCGAGTTGCCGAAATACGTTCGTTTTGAAATTTGAGACGGGCGCGGGCGCTTGACGTATGGAAAAGTTGAAAATCGGCCGGAATTCTTCCGAAGTTTTGGCCGATTTTGTTCTGAATTTGAAACGGTTTCAGATTTCGGGCGAACCTGATTCCGAATTGGGAAAGTTTTTTTCCAACGAATTCCATTGCCGACGCCCGATTGGAGATTGGGTTTCGATAAAGTTTTGATCGGGTAATGAACGGCGCGGCGCATTTGAGCCGTTTGCTATCCGTCGTTTGTTGGGAAGTTCGATTTTCCAATTTCATGTTTCCGCGTTGGAACGCGCGATGAAACAAAATGGAGTTGAACGTTTTGCGTAGCGGATTGTTTCGGATACAGATCGGACAGAGAAATGAAACGGATAGTGAAGACGGTTCCGCCTCCGGCGTTGACGGAATACCTGCGGACTCATTCAAATCAAAGCTGGGAGAAATTCAGCCGTCCGGAAAATTCGTCGGTGAAAGGAGCTCTTGGCGAATATCTGCGCGAGGAACAGGGCTTTTTGTGCTGTTATTGCGAAGAAGAGATCGTCAAGGGAATTTGCCATATCGAGCATTTCAAACCCAAAAGTTTTTTTCCGGAACTTTCTTTAGACTATTTCAATCTTTTTGCGAGTTGCAACGGGTGCGGACCGAAGGGAGACATGACCTGCGGGATGAAAAAGAGGAATCTTTATTTTCCTTCGCTGTTAAATCCAATGGACCCGACGTGTGAAACCCGCTTCTTATTTACCGCGGACGGACAGATTCTTCCTGTGGACGAAAACGACGATCAGGGGTGGGAGACGATCGCTCTTTTGGGGTTAAACGTTCCCAAGTTGAGACGGCGTCGGGAAATGCTTTGCCAGGAGATTGAGAATCTGCGAAGCATTATGCCGGAACTGAATTTTCGAAAGTATATTGCGTTGCGTCTTCAAAAGAGTTCCAAAGGCAGATACTGTGAATTTTGGACGACGGTCCGATATTTTGGAGAAGAATGAAATTTTAGAGGAATTGAATCCATTGGTAAATTTTTGAATCGATAGAGTATTAAGATGAAATTTGACGCGTTGGAAATCTAGCGATACGGAGAAATTAAATGATGAACACGCGACTGGCCGGGCTGACGACGGCGTTTCTTTTTCTGATAAATTTAACCGTTCTGGCAAATTTAACCGTTTGCGCTCAGGATATTACGGTATTTGACGCCTCAACGCCGTTGGAGAAAATTCGTTCGCTTGACGGCGCTGTTTTTGAACAGTCGGCAGACGGGCTTTTGATTCAGACGCGCGGGGCGCAAAGTTGCGGGAAGACCGTTTTTCCGGGAATTGCGATTTTAGGCGAATGGGATCTGAAAGATTTCAATGCCGTTGAGATTGAGCTGGTTCATCGAGATTCAAACGGAACACGGTTCCCGGCGCGTATTCGTCTGGCAGGAGGAGGCGAAGCGAATCTGACGGGCGCGGAGGACGCTTTTATTACGACTGCCGGAGCGGACAAAGGGACGACGGAAACGTGTTTTGTTCCAATCGCGCGGAAATTATTTGAAACAACCGGTTTACGCCGTGCGCCGTGGGATGGCGGCGGGGTGAACGATACGCTTAAAAGCGCAAAAATTACGTCCATTGGCGTTTATATGCCGAGACCTCTTTTAGACTGGAAATGGGGAGTGAAACGTATTACTCTCAAAAAAGCGGATTTGGCTGAAATTGCCGCGAAGGAAAAGGGAAAACCGAAGCCGTTTACGCACCCGACGCCGCTTGATTACTATCGGTATTTTGATTCCGAGGCGAAGTGGGCGCGGATGACGCCGGAAGAATTTTTTCCGTTTATTGATTGTTACGGACAATTTAAGTACAAAGAATGGCCTGGTAAAATTCACTCGGACGCGGAGCTTCAAGCCGCTCGTGAATCAGAGGAAAAGGACCTGGCCGCAAATCCGGGACCGGCGGACTGGGATGAATTCGGCGGTTGGAGCGCGGGACCGAAACGGGAGGCGACGGGGCGTTTTCGCGTAGAAAAAATCGATGGAATCTGGTGGATGGTAGACCCTCTCGGAAATCTTTACTGGTCGCATGGCCCGGTTCGGATTAATGCGTCGAGCGCCGTTACGCCGCTGGACGACCGAAAGAACTACTTTGAGGGACTTCCAGAAAAAGATTCGCCGCTGGCGGAATTTTATTTTACGAACGATACGGTTTTGAAAGACCTTTACGATGCGCGCGGAATCAAAGAAACGTTTGATTTTTCCAGCGCCAACGCCTGGCGGAAATACGGCGGCGAAGGATGGTGGGAAAAGTATGCGGATTTAGCTCACCGACGTCTGAGAAGTTGGGGAATGAATACGATTGCGAACAGTTCCGACGTTCGTATCGCGCTTCAGAACCGAACTCCGTTCTGCGATCGGATTATGATGAAATCGCCGTTTCTTGAAGGCGCAGACGACGGTCTGTGGTGGAAATTCCGCGATCCGTTTCATCCGGAATTCCGCAGGAGTATTCACGAACAACTCATTGAACATCGCGAGGAAACGCAGAGTCCGTATTGCTTTGGTTTTTTTGTGGATAATGAGTTGAATTGGGGCGGTCGGACGTCGCTTGCAGAGTGGACGTTGAGGTCTCCCGCTTCTCAGTCGGCGAAGCAGGTTTTTATCGAGAGGCTCAGAAAAAAATATGAAACCGTCGAAAAGCTGAACGCCGCCTGGGGGGGAAACTATGGATCGTGGGACAATATGCTTGAACTGAAGGCTCTGCCTCCGACGGGGGCTTCGGAAGACTGCGCGGAATTTTCAGCCGATATGGTGCGCGAGTATTTCAGCGTCATTAAGGATGAGTTTACGAAAACCGCCCCGGGTACGCTTTATTTAGGATGCCGATACTGCGGGATACCGCGTTCTGATTTTCTGAAAATTGCGGCGGAATACTGCGACGTTTTGAGTTTTAATATCTATACTTTTTCACTTAAGGATTTTCGACTTCCAGAGGGCGTGGATAAGCCGGTTCTTATCAGCGAATTTCATTTTGGCGCTTTAGATCGCGGAATGTTCCATTGGACGCTTATCGGCGTAGAAAATCAGGAAGAACGGGGACAGGCGTATTTTAATTACGTTGAGTCGGCTTTGATGCGTCCGAATTTTATCGGCGTTCACTGGCATCAATATTCCGAACAGGCGACGACGGGAAGGTTCGACGGCGAGAATTTCCAGAATGGGCTTGTTGACGTCTGCGATACTCCGTATTTGGAAACGATTCGGAAGATTCGTGAAATAGGCTACCGGATGTACGAAATGCGGTATGGAAAAAAATAGGACCGTTCCTAAAGGAGAGTCCCGGGATTGCGAGAGTGAACGCAGGGTAAAAACGGCGTCCCGGGACGTTTTTCGGACGATATTAATCAGAGAGTAAATTTCCTTTTCATGAATAACGTTTACGCCTTTATTTATGCTTTGACGATTTTTTCGTTTGCTTTGACGTGCAGTTTTTTTTTCAGCGGAACAGAAATTGGTTTTTACCGAATGTCTCGCGCGAAAGCCGTACTTGACGCTCTTAGCGGATGCAGAAGGTCTTCGTTTCTCATCTGGTTGACGAATCGTCCTCCTATATTCATTGCGACGGCGCTTTTGGGAAATAATCTGGCGAATAATTATGTTTCGCTGGGGTCCGTACTTCTGGTCCAGATTCTTTTTCCGGATTCTTCCGTCGCTTTAATTTCTACGCTGATCGTGACTCCGATTGTTTTTATTTACGGAGAGCTTTTGCCGAAAAGTATTTTTTTAATGGCTCCAACGCGCCTGATGAAGACTTGCGTACCTTTTTTGAGGTTTTTCGTGTATCTTTTTCTGCCAATAAGTCTTTTTTTGGGTGGATTGAATATTCTGATCGCGCGTCTGGTGGGAGAAAAAAATCGCCAGTATTTCCTCCAGATGACGGACGTTGAACTCCGTTATGTTTTTGGCGAAGGAAGAAACGCTGGAATATGGCGACCAACGCAGCAGTCGATGGCTGAAAAGATTTTTCAATGTCAGGCGCGTTCGTTGGAAGAAATGGCGGTTTCTCTGAAGTCTTTCCCGCAGATTCGCGATACGACGCCTCGGGAAGAGGCTCTTCAGATTGCCCGCAAGGCTGGAATCGACTGGATTCTGGCGCGGAGCGCTTCCGGCGCGCCGCAAAAAAATCAGCCGGACGGTTTTTATTTTTTCCGCGATTTGCTGCTTACGCCGACGGATCGCCCGGTCCCGTTTCGAAAACTTCTGACGCTTCCCGTTTCCATGTCGTTCAACGAAGCGATGGAGCGGATGTTTACGAAAGACGTCCCGTTTGCGGTTCTTAAAAATGTCCGCGGTGAATTTGTCGGGATTCTGCAGCGTCCTGATACGGGAGGAAATTTCTGGCTTTGAACGATTTCGTTTGAATTTGCAATTAAAAAGAAAGATCGGCAGAATCTTTAACGAATTCTGCCGATAAAACGGCTCAATACTTTGCGGCCTCAATTTGTTCAATGGCGCGGTAATGATGTTCCAGGGAATCCGCAACCGTCGCTTTCCACGGAGTCTGGAGGAAACCGTAGAGACGTTCCCTGGAAATGTTCTTTTTGCAGAATTCCACCGTTCTTCCAAAGTTTACGTCATTTGACCAGTTCGAACCGGTTGGAACCTGATCAAACCCCGCTTTTTCCAGATCAAGATACGTCTGAACGTAAACCGATTTTTCCGGCTCAAATTCTTTACCGTAATACCAGTTGCTCTGAAGTACGCTTTTCGGCATACGTTTCATAAATTCTTCTTTGTGTTTCCAGCAGAAGTCGGACCAGATCCATGGACGAACGTTCAGGTCTTCAACCGTTTTGACGAAGAAAAGGAAGTCGTGCCACCAGAGTTCTCCCTGACGAATCACGACGTAATCGTACGTTCTCTGATGGTCCGCCGTTTCTTCATCGTATCCAAGATGGAAGAAACGTGGATAATCAAAAATTTCGCATACTTCTTTAATCAGGTCGGCGCAAACCGAATAGTATTTCTGAGTCGAGAGCATTCTTGAGTATTCGCCGAGCCAGGTATCGTGACAGGCGGAAAAGTTGAGCTTTGGAATCGGTTCAAGCCCCATGCCGCGAAGGCGGGCCAACTCTTTCCGAAGTTTTTCAATACTCCATGAGCCTTCAATCGCTATTTCCGGGTGACTCTGGTATTGAATCCCTTCGCCAAGGTCGATCAAAATCGTATTTAATTTGGCTTCAGCCATGCGGTTGACAATTTTTCCCCAAACGTCGTCCTGACAAATCATTTTGTCGGAACACGGAGTATATGCGCGCGGCGTGTCGCCCCACATGTTGTGTCCCAGATTGAGCATGTTGGCCCAAATCATTTTGCCTTCTTTTTCGGACGCGGTTACGTAATTGGAAAGCGCGGCTCCGGCAAAAAGGGCAGTTGAAGTTTGAATGAAAGTACGGCGGGTAAACATAGAGTTCTCCTTAAATTAAAGAATAAATTTGAAAAAAGCCAGAATTTTCAAGCTCTCTTTTTATCTTAACGGATTTTCTTTTTTTTAACAAGTAGCAGGAAGGTTTTTTGGGGAAAATATTTTAATTTTATGAAAGAATAAGAATACTTTCGGTTTTTTACGTCGGCTTTATCTTTTCGACAGGATAAATTAGTTTAATTTTTCTCTTTTTTTTCTGTTCCAACTCGAGTGATTCTTGCATTTTTTGCGCGGAGCGCTATAATTCGGAGAATAAAGTTGGAATTCTTTAACACTTTTTTACGGAAATAACCGGATCATGACTGAAAGACTCAAAAAACCGTTTATCCATGAAGATTTCCTGCTCGAAACGGAGACTGCCCGCGTTCTCTATCACGAGTATGCGAAAGATTTGCCGATCATTGACTATCACTGTCATTTGCCTCCGCAGGAAGTCGCAGAAAATAAAACGTATGAAAATCTCGCGCAGATCTGGCTTTATGGAGACCACTATAAATGGCGCGCCATGAGGAGTAACGGCGTGGCGGAACGTTTCTGCACGGGAGATGCTTCCGATCGGGAAAAGTATGATAAATGGGCGGAAACCGTCCCCTATACGTTGCGAAATCCGCTCTATCACTGGACTCATCTGGAACTGAACCGACCGTTTGGGATTAATGACAGACTCCTTTCGCCGGTTACGGCCGATTCTATCTGGAACGATTGTGCGGCAATGCTTTCTTCGCCGGAATTTTCCGCGCGTGGAATCATGACGCAGATGAACGTTGAACTTGTTTGCACGACGGACGATCCGGTCGATTCGCTGGAATTTCACAAAAAAATAGCGGAAGATAACGCGGCGGGCAGTTTTACTGCGCGGGTACTTCCGACTTTTCGTCCGGATAAGGCGATGGCCGTCGATCGTCCGGAAGTATTCTTCCCATGGTTGGAGAAACTCGAAAACGTTACCGGAAAAACAATTCGCGATTTTGACGCGCTGATAGACGCTCTTCATGAACGTTACGCTTTCTTTCATTCCGTCGGTTGCCGCCTTTCCGACCATGGACTTGGACTTTTCCCGCTGTGCGAGCTTGATTTGGCCGGAGCCCTGAAACCGGAATTTGAACGCGAGGGAGCGAACCGTATTTTCCAGAAACTGCTGGCGGATCGTAACGTTCAATTGGACGTCGCCGAAGTCAACGCTTTCCAGTGGCGTGTCCTTTTCGAATTGGGAAAAATGAATCATGAGTTCGGCTGGACCCAACAGTTCCATTTTGGCGCGTTGCGGAACAATAATTCGCGAAAATTCAAAGCTCTGGGCCCCGATACCGGTTTTGATTCAATTGGAGACGGGGACGCCGCGTTGGCCTTGTCGCGTTTTCTTGACGCTCTTGAACGTGAAGACCGGCTTGCCAAAACCATTCTTTACAATTTGAATCCGATCTATAATCATATGGTCGGCGCGATGCTGGGTAATTTTCAGGATGGAATTACCGCCGGTAAAATTCAGTTTGGGTCAGGGTGGTGGTTTTTGGATCAGAAAGACGGAATGGAAACGCAGATGAACGTTCTTTCGGCATTGGGACTTTTACGTCGATTTGTCGGGATGCTCACGGACAGCCGTTCCTTCCTGTCCTATACGCGTCACGAATATTTCCGGAGAATTCTCTGTAATCTCCTCGGAAACGATGTGAAAAAGGGAATTCTGCCCGACGACGAAAAACTTCTTGGGGCTTTGGTTGCCGACGTAAGTTATTACAATGCGCGGCGGTATTTCAATTTCTAAAATTTTTCAGCGGCTGCGCCGGAATGGAGAATTTTCGGCGCAGTCGTTGCCGTTATCTGAAATTTGGGTTCTGGATACGGTCGGAACGGACGATTCATTTTTCTTTTTTGTTTTTTTCGTATTCTTCATTATTCGAAAGAATGATTTTATTGCCAGATTGGAGTGCGACTCCAAATATCAGTGCGCATTATTCTTTGTCTGGATTTTTGCTATTTTTTTTATCTTGCCTATATTGGTTTACGGGAAAATTTTTTCAGAAAAAATTATCGCTACAATTAGGAAAGTCCGCAAGTTTTGACGTAAAGTGGACGATAAAATTGATATATCCTGAAGAAATTACCACATGGACGGAAAATGATAATTTTTTGTCCGGGTCAAATATTCAAATATAGAGAGGGAGTCATGTTGAAAACAAGTTTGAAGGGAATGTTTTTCACTGCCGTGTCGGCAGTATTGATTACCGCCAGCGGGTGCGCGTTCTGCTCGGTTGGTCCTAACCTTGGTATTCTGTCTGTTCCCGTTCCGGTCTCTCCTTATTTCCAGAATAAGGAAGAAGACAAAGCGGCCGAGGAGCGTTATTCTGAAATGAAGATCCTGGATCCAATTCCGGCAGGTCGCCCCCATGTCGCGGAAGACGCTCCGAGCGACGATCAGATTATGCGTAAATTCCATGAAATTCATAACGTCAGCGGAAACTGGCCGGGACTTTACGAGGTTCAATATAACGACGTCATTATCGTGAAAGAAAAAGTTCAGGACATTGTCGATCCCGTTCGTCAGATTCCGCTTGCCGGTCCTTGCCAGCTCCATCATTCGCATTGGGTCTGCAAAGTGTACTACACGGAAGTTGTTCGTAACGGTTGGCCGGTTCCGTATACGGTGAAGAGCGAAGAAAAGATGGAAGTTGTTAAGATTGATATGGATCATCTCCATCGCGCTGGCAACGTTGTTTCAGGCGATATCGCTAACAACTGAAAATACGTTGGGCAACCTCCGACCTGAACCGGGAGAGTCGGGTCGGAATCATGAAAAATACCGAAGGGAGGTCCCGGCCAACGGGATTTCCCGGTTCAAATCCCTCTTGAAAACCAACGGTTTTCTTCATGACGCGCCTCTGGTCGTTTCCAGAGGCGTTTTATGTTTTAAATGACAAAGAAAAACCGCCGGAATAAATTACCGACGGTTCGCGTTAAATTCGGCGCGGAATTTTTCTATTTCTGCAAAGCGTCGACTACGCGTCTGGTAATTTCAGCGATGAGAGTTTCCTGGTCGTCCTTTTTTTCTTCTTTGAAGGAAGGCGGATTGAAACCGCGATGAGCGAGTCCGGCTTCTTTCCAGCTATCGCGGAAGACGTCGTTTGAACACATGTCGCAGTCTTTCATGGCAAAACGCGGATCGTCAATACCCCATTTCTTTTTCAGAGAAAGTAATTCTTCTTCCTCTTCTTTGGTGAAATAACCGACGTTGCCAATGGTTTTGGCCAAAATAAGCATGTGGCAGTAAGCGTCCAGCATTTCCGTGTACCAGTACGCCTGTTCCGGATTTTCACCCCAACTCACCGTTCCATGATTCGCCAGAACAACGATCTTCGTTTTGTGAACAAATTGAAGGACCGTATCTGCAAATTCCTGACCTCCAGGAATCGCGTATTTGGCAATCGGAACTTCTCCAAGATGAATTTCAATTTCCGGCAGAGCGCATGGCGGAATCGGTTCTCTGGCCATACCAAACGCAGTGGCAAACGGCGGATGGCAGTGAACGACGGATTTTACTTCGGGACGTTCTTTCATAATTGTCAGGTGGAGACGAATTTCACTTGTCGCCTTACGTTTGCCGTCAAGCTGATTTCCATTCATATCTACGATGCACAAATCATCCGGAGTCATGAAACCTTTGGAAATCATCGTCGGAGTACAGACGACTTCGTTTTCACTGATTCGGAAGCTGATGTTTCCGTCGTTACCCGCGGCGTATCCGCGTTTGTACAGACGATCGCCGATAGAGCAGATATCCTGCTTGACCTGATAAAGATTCCGCATGGATCTATTCCTTTGATTAAAAATGGTAAAATATACTAAATTCTTTTATTCGTAATCGGTAAATACCGTTTATGTGTTGAAAATAAAAATTTTCCGCCGCGATAACTCGGATCGGAGGATTAACGGCTTTCCCATTCGGATTTCAACGGGAACAACCGACCGCCGGACTGGTTTTATTCAAGGTAAATATTGTCCAGGATTAACGCGCAGTACGCGTCCACTGGTTTGTAGTCCGGGTAAAAAGGATTGACCGCTTCGCGTCCTTCGCCGATTCCAACAAATTGTCCTTCCGCGGTTCCAAGCGGGTCGTAAACGACAAATTCCTCGCTTGTTATGTCGGAATTTCCTGGATTTTCGTTCAGCGGAAGGTTTTTGATTTTTTCCAAATCTTCTTCCCGAAGCGGAACCGCCAGCTTAAATACCGCTCCAACCATCGTTGGATGCGCTTTGGAAAGAGTGACGTTTCCAATGATTTTAGCCAGTTTCATGGAAATTTTGAGCGGTTGAAGGAATCTTAAAGGTAAAATAATTCAGCGGCGCGCTGGACGATCTGTCCCGCGAGGTAAACGGTAATGTCCGCGGGGTCGAGCACGATCGTATTAATGGAGGGGAAGACCGTCCAGCGCCTGGCAAGACGCTGCGGGCTTACGGCTGAAATTGCAAAAATACGTTCG
>CAZWOV010000044.1:0-12395 GCA_964635645.1 uncultured Planctomycetaceae bacterium
ACCTTACCTTTATCCCAGTTCGTCCGGCTTACCAGACGATTCCATTGCCCCACGTACTCGCGGGAAGCTTCCTCCGCCATTGAAACGTCGTATTCTGGTTCTACGTCATGAACAAGAGGTTCTTTCTCCATGGAATCCACATCCGAAAAATCAAACGGTCCGGTTTCTTCCTCGTCCAACTCAAACGGGGGAACGCTTTCGTCCCATTCCTGAGCGGCGTTCATCTTGTTCCATTCCATTACGCGTTTTCCTTTCATCATCTTTGACGACGCAGGATATCCGTAAAATATCTGCAAAAAACGTAAAAATAACAGAAGATTTCATCGGCAATTTACGCCGGTTTTCTTCAGTTAAAAAACTTCGGTTCGAATCTATTTTACTCGCAGAATTACGAAATGAAAGGGGGGGGCGCTTCTTCCGGAGACAAATTTTCAGAAATCGGAGCGGTTCATTTGGTTAAGACGAGGCGGTTTGCTTCATCGCTGAAGTCCGAATATGCGGCAAAGTTTAAAAAGAAAAAGAAATTATTCTCATTTTAATCGAATTTTATGAAATTATTACTTGACGCTGGAGAATTTCGGTATAAAATAATCGGAGAATGAGTTTCGGATATTAAAATTTCACGGGGTATTTTATGGATATGATTAAATTTGTGCAGAGGAAAAACAGGGCTTTACGTTTTGGTTTTATTAATTTGTCCGTTTTGGCGGCGACGCTTTGTTTGCCGTTTTCCTGCGCGTTGGGAGATACCGTTTGGACGAAAGTTGGAGTACCGACTTACGACGAAGGAAACGAAATTGTTTTGAAAGGTTCGTTTAACGATCCGCAGGTTTTTGACGCTTCGGGAAAAGAGCTTGTTCTGAATACGGATTTTGGTTACGGCTCTCCCGGCGAGAGCGTTGATAAACTGAACGATTTGAGTCATCTGACCAAGATGTGTCTTACCGGCTCCATGTCCGGCGTGACAAATAATCTGATAAACGGCGGCAGTAAAGTCGTTTTAACGTTTACTCCGAGCGCCGCCTGGCGTTCCCGGCTTCCGATAACGAAATACTCCATTACGACGGCTAACGACGCCGCCTATCGGGACCCCGACGACTGGACTTTTTATGGAACGAAAGACGGAACGGAATGGGTTCGGATTGCGTCCGTAGCCGACGCGGCTTTTCCCGACGGAAACGTTAAGGAGGTGGATCGCTACATTCAGTACGATTTTCCGATTGACGTAAGTTCCAGTTTTTCCCAGTTAAAATTTGAATTTACGGGAAGCCGCGGCGGAAATACTGCTTTTCAGATTGCGGACCTTGTCGTCTGGACGGAAAATCCGGAAAGCGCGCCGGATTTTACCTCGAAACCGGAGAAGGGGAGAAATTATGTTCCGCTCATTTCTAAAGGGTACGACGTTCGGAAAGACGGCGCCAGCGTTTCCGAGGGTTCTTCATGGTCTTTTGGTCACAAAGAAGTTCCTGAAAAACTTCTGGATATGGAGATTCCCGGAGAAGACGATACGAAAGTTAAAACCTGCATGGTAGCTAACTCGGGCAACTTTTTTGATAATTTCGACTCCGCGTCGTTTGATTTTCAGGAAAATTCGTATGTGAAAAATACTGTCGGCGCGGACAACGTTCTGGATATTCCGGAGACGATTCAGAAAAGAATGCTGACCGCCTATTCGTTAACGACAGGCAACGACGCGGCCCGGCGTACCCCGGACGATTGGGTCCTTTACGGTTCGAATGATAATAAAAACTGGACGGTTATCGATAAGATTGAAGGCGCGAATTTATCTAAAATCAATACCATGTATACCATTCCGCTTGAAGACGCCGTTGCGACAAACCGTTTTTATCGGTTGGAGATCACCGATAGTCTTAATAATGACAAAGCGATGCAGCTTTCTGAATTTACGCTTTGGGATACTGTTTCTACGGACGAAATAGCAAAATTGCCCGCCGCGAAAAAAATTACGGTTGCCGAGCGCGGCGAGCTGTTCTCGAATTCTTACGAGACGGTTGCGAATCTTCAGGACGGCAAGTCCGACAAGTATCTTGGTTATTTTAATCAATCGTACGACACGACTGCGGATATCCAGCTTTCGGCGGAAAATCCTCTTTCAATTGTGTTCGAAATGGACGATACGTACCTTTTGGAAGCGTATTCGTTTACGACTGCGAATGATCGCGGCGACCGCGACGCGACGGACTGGAAAATTTACGGCTCGGATAATGGGGAGAACTGGGTTCTGCTTGGTGAAGTCGCTGATTTCACGATGACGGAAGAGCGTTACGCGACGCAGCTGTTTGATCTGGACGGCGACGTTGGATACGGTTATTTTCGATTTGATTTTCTGGGAACGAGAGGAATTGCGAACGGTTTCCAGATGGCGGAAATCACATTCTACGGGTCGCAGTATCGCGAAGTTCCCGAACCCGCCTCGATCGTTCTTCTTGCGTTTGGCATTTTGGGGATTTTTTCTGTTCGGAGAATCAGAAGGGGTAAGAAATGAAACGCCTGCCTGTCTCAAACGGCTTTACGCTGGTCGAACTCCTCGTCGTTATCGCTATCGTTGGGATGCTTGTCGGACTTCTCTTTCCGGCGGTTCAGCAGGCGCGCGAGGCCGCCCGCTCGAGTCAGTGCATGAATCAGCTCAAACAGATGGGACTGGCGGCGTTGAATCATGAAAGTACGAATAAGGCGTATCCATCATGCGGCTGGTCTTGCTATTGGGAAGGGGATCCGGATTTCGGTTTTGGCCCGAATCAGCCGGGGAGCTGGATTTATTCGCTCCTTCCGTTTCTTGAACAAAATGCGCTTTGGCAACTGGGAATGGACGGCGACAAAGGGACGGGAGGCGAGATCAAGGAAGCGAACAAGATCCGGCTTCAGACTCCCGTTTCCATTTTCTACTGTCCGTCCCGCCGAACCCCGAAGCTGATGAACGGCCATACGTCGGCCAGAAATAATAATTCGTTTAGCGGCGGCGTTGCGAAATCCGATTATGCCGCGAACGGCGGCGACGGGTGGAGCTGGACAAACTATGAGACGGTGGAAGAGGCTCTCACGGCGACATATTCCGGCGGAAACACCGGTATGTTTTATCCTAAATCCAATATTTCCGTTGCCGAAATACGCGACGGAACGACGAACACGTACCTTTACGGCGAGAAATACATGGATCCGCAGTACTATGAAGCGACGCCAAAATGTGCGCAGGGAGACGACTGGAACTGCTGGATGGGGCCGGAGTCGAACGACCTTGCGCGCTATACGCAGTACGTGAGCAATCAGACGAACCAACCGCTTCAGGACCGACTCGGGTATGATCATGGCAATCCTTTCGGCAGCGTTCATGCCGGGTCGTTTGGAATGGCGATGTGCGACGCTTCCGTTCATCGAATCAGCTACAGTATCGACAAGGAACTTCATTCGTATCTTGGCAAAAAGGCGGATGGAGAAGTCGCTCATATTCCGTAGCGACGCGGGCGGACGGGCTTTTGCGTTCTTTTCAGCTTAAAATTGAAAAAGCAGTATCTTTGGATACTGCTTTCTGCTTTTCCGGCATTTCGCGTCAATTGTCGCTTGGTCGTTGCGCAACATCGATGGTAACGCGAATTGTATTCTGCAATCAGTGCGACAGCGATTGGAGAGGCGCTGGAATTCGTCCGCCGTGTTCAATAAATTCTTCGCTTCCCTCGTTATTTCGAACTTCCAGGATGGGACTTGACCCGAACAGCCCGCCAAAGTCAACGACGTCGCCGGCTTTTGCCCCTGGAACGGGAATGATACGAACGGCAGTGGTTTTGTTGTTGATGACGCCGATTGCCATTTCATCGGCGATGATTGCTGAAATTGTTTCCGGTTTTGTGTCGCCAGGGACGGCTATCATGTCGAGACCGACGGAACAGACCGTCGTCATCGCCTCGAGTTTTTCCAGAACGAGCGTCCCTTTTCCAACCGCTTCAGCCAGAGCGGAGTCTTCGCTGACCGGGATGAAAGCGCCGCTTAATCCGCCGACCGAACTGGAGGCGAATAATCCGCCTTTTTTCACCGCGTCGTTAAGCATGGCGACGGCGGCGGTGGAACCGGGAGCGCCGATTTTGGCAATTCCCAACGCTTTGAGTATTTCGCCGACGCTGTCGCCGACCGTGGGAGTTGGCGCGAGAGAGAGATCGACGATACCAAACTCAATACCGAGTTCTTTGGCGACTTCGCGTCCGATAAGTTCTCCCGCGCGGGTAACGCGAAAGCTGGTAATTTTGATTTCCTCTGCGAGTTGGTCAAGAGTAACTTTTCCGTTGTGCAGGTGCTTGAAACGATTCAGGGCGCTGCTGACGACGCCGGGTCCGGAAACTCCGATATTGATAACGGCTTCCGGTTCGCCGGCCCCCATGTAGGCGCCGGCCATGAAAGGACTGTCTTCAGGAACATTCGAGAAAACGACGAGTTTGGCGCACCCGAAACCGCGGACGTTTTCCGTCGCAAAAGCGATATCGCGGATGATAGAGCCCATCATTTTGACCGCGTTCATGTTGATTCCGGCTTTACGGGAGGCAACGTTTACGGAAGAACAGACCTGTTTTGTTTCAGCGAGAACTTCCGGCAACGAACGAATGAGAAGATCTTCCCATGGCGTGATTCCCTTATGGACCAACGCGGAAAAACCTCCGACAAAATCGATTCCGCAAATTTGCGCGGCCTGATCCAGGGCTCGGGCGATTTTCAGCGGAGCGCTGGTCCCGTGACCGGCCAGAAGCGTGGAGACGGGAGAAAGCGCGACGCGTTTGTTGATGACCGGTATTCCGTATTTTGCGCCGACGCGGTCGCACGTCTGAACGAGTTTTTCTGCAAAAGTGGAGATTTTTGTGACGAGCTTCTGAGCAACGCCGTCGGCCGTCGGCGCGGCGCAATCGTTTACGTTTAACGCAAGGGTTACGGCGCGAACGTCAAGGTGTTCCGCATGAAGCATTTCAATCGTTGAAAGAATTTCGTCTGTATTAAGCATTTTTACCTGCCTTTATGGATGAAAAAGGACCGGAAGGGGAAGTCGGGGCGCGGCGCGATTTAGGATTATGCTCCAATTCGCGACGGGGGAATTGGGATTACGCTCAAATCAGCGGTAACGCACGCGGTTCGTCGCCGTGAAGATATTTTCATGCTGGAGAACGACCGTGAAATCCAGATCTTTGCCGATATTTCGGAGATCGCATTGAAGAAGGGCCAGATTCCACTTGGACGGAATTTCAACCTGAGCGGTGAGAAGGAACTGCATTTCCCCTTCACGATTCGGCTGGCGGCATCCGTACATATCGAGAATATTCATTTCATGATCGGCAAGGTATTCGCTGAAACGGCAGACGATGCCCGGCTGATCCTTGCCGAATGCGGTTAAAACAAAACGTTCCGCCTTACTGACTTGAAGAGCTTCCGGCGTGGTTTTTCGTACTGAAACGTTGATCTGGCACGAAGACGCCGTATGATCCAGAATATGGTTTTGAAGTTCTTCCGGGGTCATTTCAAAATCAATAGTCATGATCATAATGAGCGTGAAGTATCCGCCAAGAACGGTCTGACTGCACGATTCAATATTCGCGCCAATTTCTCCTGCCGCCGCGGTTACGGCCGCAATGAGTCCTGGATGATCGTCCGACATGATGTTCAAAACGTAAGTAAACACGATTCTGATCCTTGAAAAGCTGGTAAGTTTGAAATTAAAAATACCTTGCAGTTTATTTTAACAGATTTTGAACGGGATGGAAGGGGGGGGAGACGATTTTTATTCAAAATCAACCCCCTTGAAATTCTTTTCCGCGTCGCGGGTCGGGGCGCGGAAAAGGCCAATATTGCGAGTGGCGTTAACGTGAGAAACGGAGCGGTATTTCAGCGCGACGTTAACGTGAGAAGCGACGAAGTATTGCGGCGCGACGTTGAGGTTTTGGCAGTGGAAAACGCGGGATAAAAATCAGATTTTCCCGAGGTAAAGGACCCAATCCTCTCCATCCGGCTTTTGCGGCAGAACGAGCGTTCCGGACGAATCTACCGTCAAGACGGTTTCCTCTTCGTAGACTCCGTTTCTCGGGTTGAACCAGAGGGAGGAGAAGCGCGTTTCCGGCGTCAGTTCCAGGAGAGCGCCGGTTTGCGTATTGCGCGAATAGAAATAAAAAAGAAAACGCAGGGTTCCTTCATGAGCGGCGCAGTGGAAAACGTTTTCATTTTTGGGTTGGAAGATCATTTTCCCGCTTATTTCAGGTCCGTCGACTCCGCGGGTTGTCTCCGCAAATTCCGGAACGAGTCGTTGCCATTCGTGCCGGAGAAGAAATTCCTTCATGAAACCGACCTGTTTTGCGGAAGGCAATTCAAGCGCTTCAGGCCATTTCATCTTTTTGTCTTCCGGCGTAACCGTCGAGATTCCATCGTGGACGGACTCTGTTTCCATATCGTACGTACTCTGGTAGAGCCAGATATCCGCGGCTCCGTAACCGTAACCGAACATTCCGGAGAGAAACGCTCTCCAACCTTGCGCCCGCGCGCCGAAATCTTTTGTCCAGAGGAAAGCGTAAAGCCCTTCGTAGAGAATAGCCGGTTTTCCCATTCCGTCCTGCCAGTAGTCGCGCGGGATATCCTGATTTATGCGGCGGGACAGAGGAAGCGGCCACTGGACGGCGTACCAGGAGTGGCCGGGAACGTCCTGAAAAATGGACGCCTGCGTTTTGCCGACCCCTGTTCGAGAGAGAACGTAGGCGTTTTCCTGGTGAGCCGAGATTGGATGACGGTATGGATCGTACTGATGAAGCCAACGGCAGACTTTTACGTAGGGATTGGAGCCGCGGGAAAATTTACCGTAAAAATCATCGTCTACTTCCTGTCCCAGAGTCCAGAGAACCGGATACGCCGCGTAACGCGCGACCCAATATCGGGTAAGGAGTTCAAGATACGCGTCGTCGTTCTGAATCTCAAGCATTTCCGACGGATAAAAAAATTGCGCGTTGGCGTGAACCAGTCCGCGTTTGGCGATATGCCGGAAGTAGCGGTCCATATTCTGAAAGCCGACAATGTCCGACTGTGAAATACCGTCGGCAAAAGTAATTGTTTTTCCAATGGGTTCCGATTGAACGACGGTGAACCCCTGCTCGGCGCGTCGATCCGTCAGATATTGAAAATGTCCGTCGATTTTTAAATCGCCTGCGCGCGGTCCCGGCGCGTCAAATTCTTCGCGCATCATTCCCCAGTGCGTGTCTCCGAGATAGAAAAAGGGCGTCCCGTCCGCGTAAATGAAGTATTTCAAGCCCTCCCGCGCCGTAATGAATCCGCGATGGAAAAGTTCCAGTTCTCCGGAGTACGGAACGCAACGGAAGGAACCGTTTTTCGCATGAAGACCGGCGTCGGGAACGTCTTTCAGGTTTGTCGTGAATTTCCAGACTCCTAATTCGGTTGGAGCGAAACGTACCCGCCATGTTTTTCCTCCGTCCCAAAACGCAGGCATAATCAGGACCGTTCCTCTTTCAGAAGTGAAGGTTACGTCCATTTTTACCTTGAAAAAGGCGTCTTTTTCGGAAAATTCCGTTTCCGCCTGAAACTCCCATTCGCCCGCCGTCCATTGGGGAATTTCCGCTCCATTTATTGTTAGCGGTTGTTCTGAAAACGGTTCCGCTGAAAATAAATTTCCTGAAATTCCCAAACAAAGGAGATTCCAGAAGATGATTCCGGACGCGCCGATAAGAACGAGTCGCGCAGTTTTTGAGACTGCGAATAAGCGATGTTTCATGGATATTCCTTTAAAAAAACTGAATTTTTTATCCCGAATTTATTTGTTCGAAGTAAAAATGAAATAAACGGAAAGTTTCTCAATCGACGCGCCGATTAGTCTGGACTAATTGGCGCGGTCCAGCCGTCTGTTTTCTTTAACCTGTCTTTCTTTCAACCTATTTTTCTTCGACGTATTTTTTAACGAATGGATCGATTGCCTGCGCCCAGATTTCGTATCCTTTTTCACCGGGATGAAGAAGGTCGGGCATCGTATCGCGGGAAAGAGTTTCGCCGTCGGCTTCAAGAAGTTGGGAATTAATGTTCACGAAGCAAATATTTTGGCCGTCGGCCATCGCGGGAATTCCTTCGTTAATCTCGTTTACGAGCCGACGCATGGGGTCCTGATTGTCGGCTCCGCGGGGAAAGACTGCGAAAAGGACGATTTTTGCATTCGGCTTTTTCTCACGCAGGATACGGAGGATTTCACGGATTCCTTCCTGGGTTTGAGCCGGGTCGGTTTCCTTCCAACCCACGTTATTGGTGCCGATCATCAAGACGAAAAGTTTGGGATCAATTTTTTCAAGAATCCCGGAATCTTTTACTATCCAGATAGTCTGTTGCGTACGATCGCCGCTGAATCCGAGATTCAGAACTCTGCGGTTGCCGAACCATTTCGCGTAGGTTTCTTTGCCGTTTCCTTCCCAGAAATTTGTGATCGAATCTCCAAGGAAAACAATATCTATTTTTTCCGATTCCGCCTGCTTAAATTTTTGTTCAAAACGCGGTTTCCAGAATGAACGCCATCCGACGTCGTTCATTCCCGTGACGGATTGAACGGCAAGATTTGCTTGCCGGTCGGCGGCGCACAGGTTGGAAATAGACGCGGCGCCAATGAGAAATAGAGAAAGGGCGAGGGATAAAATTTGTTTCATGACGGACTCCTGAAATAAAAGATGGGAAGAAAAAGCGTTTCAGTTGAAAACGCAACGTAACGAAAGATATTTTAATTGGATTCCGGCATGACGTCAAGGGGGCGAAAGGGGCGCGCGAAAAGTTTGTTTTTTTCAAACGGAAAACCGACGGAGCAAATCGGAGTGAATCCGGAAGAAAATACTCAATTTTGAACAAACTGTTCCATATTATTTTTGAGGTACTTGACAAAAATTTTTTTCATGGCTAAAATAAGAATAGTTTTTTCTTTTTCCTTCCCCCCTGCCCGATTTTGAAAAATATGAAAACATTGAATTTTGAAGCGTTTACGCGGGTTCGTTTTGTCATTTTATTTGGAGCCTTAATCTTTTGGGCGTCTTCCCTGCAGTCGGCGACGGTTTCGGTCCATGAGAAAATTCAGCGGGACTGGGAAGAACAGGAAATAAACGGCGGGCGAAATCTTGGAAGCAGAGAGTCGTTGGAATATCTTATTCGTCAGGCGCGAACGTTTGAGGCGCAGACTGGAATGGAACGTCCGGATGAAAAGAAGATGAAAGAGGCTTCCGCTGAAATTCAGACGTTTTACGCGGCTCTTGACGCCGCTCGGGAAAGTCTTCAGACTCGACCGGAAGAAGTAATTCCGCAAGACTTCAAATACTCTGAAAAACTTTATTTTCATTCTGTTCTTCCTCCGCTGGCCGAGCCGGAAAAGACTGTTCCGTATGTGACGGCGGATCCATGCGGAAAATTTAATTTCGGCATGTTTTATCCGTTTGAAGACGGCCGATTGTATCGGGAAACATGGTGCCGGACGGGCCAGGTCGTCCGGTATCGCGTTCATGGTATGGATCCGGCGAAAAAATACGTTCTTCGAATAATTTTTACGTCTGATTTTTCCCGAAAGCAGCCCGTTTTGATCAATGGCGAGCGAAGAGAGGAGGTTTATGTTCCCGGGGTATTGGCGGTGGAACGCTTTTATCCGTTGGAGGGAACGGAAGCCGTGGTGGAAATTCAGTATACTCTGGGCCCGAACGTAACGGTAGGACAGGCGGACCTTCTTTGCGGCGATCCTCCGTCCGAAGAGAAAAAAGCGGAACTTAAAGAGCGTCTTCCCGTTAAGCCGTCGGCCTCTTACCGCGAAGAATGGCTGGCGTTGCGCAAAGCGTTGCGCGATTTGCTTTTCGCAAGTCCGGAGATTGATTTTGACGAGCTTCTGTTTGTGAAACGGCATTGGCCGCAGGGAAATCATCAGTGCGGGCATCGCGTAGGCGAGAATCAGACTGCCGGTGCGGATCTCGTGATTCTCAAAGGCCTTTCGCCAGATGGAAAAGTTCGCGGTCTGCTTCCGCCGGAACTTGCGGCAAAGTGTGGAATCGGGCGTCCTGATCTTTCTTTCGACGCCCAAAAAATAGTATTTCCGCTGGCATGGCCGAGAAATCCTCCGACGCGTTATCCATGGGGCGGAGGCCATGCGTATTACGATCCGGAAAATCCTACCGACATGACGCATTACCATGGCGGCGCAACGATTCCGTATGATATTTTCGTCATTAATACGGATGGGACGGGGCTGAAAAAACTGACGGATTTGCCGGATATTGAAGATTCAGAGCCATGCTGGCTGCCGGACGGTCGAATTGCGTTTACGTCATGCCGCGGCGGGCGCGTCGTTCAGTGCGGCGACTGGTCGCCGGTATTCGGACTTCACGTCATGAATGGAGACGGAACGGACCCGCGCGCTGTTTCTCAACCGCAGGACACGGAATTTTATCCAGCGTTGCTTGAAGACGGGAGAATTTTGTTTACCCGGTGGGATTACGTGATGAAGCCCTACAATACGATGCAGGAGATCTGGGCGATGAACCCGGACGGAACCCGGTCGATGAAAATTTACGGCGACTGGTACAAATTTTCGCGCGGACCGATTGCGATGCAGGAGGCGCGTCAGATTCCGGGAACGCGAAAACTCGTAGCGGTAGGCTGCGCGCACCACAATTCGGGCGTCGGTCCGCTTCTGACGGTAAACATGAGCCTGAATCGTCTTGGCCCCGCGGGGATGAAGCTTCTGACTCCGGAGATTGCTTATCCGGAAATATGGGGGATGACGGACGAGCGCGCGGACAGAAATTTCAACGATTTGGAGCAGGCTCCGCGGCAACCGGGCTGGTTTACCTCGCCGTGGCCCCTTTCGGAAAGACTCTTTCTGTGCGTTTATTCGCCAAGTCCGGATAATTTGAAAGATACGTACGGTATTTATCTTTTAACGGATTTTGGTCTGAAAGAGCTGATTTACCGGTTTGAGGATACTTCATGTTACTGTCCTGTTCCGTTGAAGGCACGCCCTGCTCCTCCGGTAATCGCGGACATGGAGCGTTATCCCGCCGGGACTCCGGGAACGCTGGTTCTCCAGGACGTTTATCGCGGTCTGGAAGGGATTCCGCGCGGAACGGTGAAATGGCTTCGCGTCTGCGAAACGTATCCGAAATGCCGGCATACCAATCCGCACCGCGTTGGACTTGGACTTGATTCCGGCTGGGATATGCGCGGCGTTTTGGGATACGTTCCGGTGGCGGAAGACGGTTCTGCTTCTTTTGAGGTTCCGTCGGATCGGATGATCTTTCTCGAGGCTCTGGACGAAAATTTTCTTGAGGTTCAAAGAATGCGGAATTATGTGACGCTTCGTCCGGGTGAAACGCAGGGGTGCGTTGGATGTCACGAGAGTCCCCTGGACGTTTCGCCGGTAACGCGCGCGACGCAGGGACCGCGTATTCCGGAAAAATTGCAGTTGCCGCCGTACGGCGCGGGACCGATGCATTTTGAACGGGTAATTCAGCCGATTTTGAATGAAAAATGCGTTTCGTGTCACGACGGAACGCGGGAAGGGCTTTCCGATCTGCGCGGCGGAACGCGCGTTAAGGCTCCCGGAAAAGATTCGGACGTTTCATGGAGAGATCCGGACGAAGGACCGCAACACCTGATTTCCACTTCGTTTCTGGCGTTGGTTCCCAAGCACGTGAGTTACTATCGGGTGGCCGCGGCACATGGACTCAAGACTTTTCAGCCGCCGCGTACCGTCGGCTCTTACGCAAGTCCGTTGATGAAACGTCTGAAAGAAAAAACGTGCGGAGAAAAACTTACTCTGGACGAATGGAGAGCGTTTGGCGCATGGATTGATCTGAATGCGCCGTATTACGGTTCGTACGACGATGAATTTTTGAAATAACGCAATTTTTAACAGGAATAAGTCAAATTTGAAAAATTTCCGGAATTCCGGCGAATTTCAAGTATTTGTTAATACAGAAAGGAAATTTTATGACCAATCGCCGTGTTTTTTTGAAATCGTCTCTTTTGAGCGCGACCGCTTTGAGTTTAAGTTACGTTCCGGCTTCATCCATGGGCGCGAATGAACGTATCCGCGTAGGCGTTCTTGGCGTTGGAAGCCGTGGAAACGATCACTGCAAGGAGTTTTCCGGTATGGAGAACGTTCAGCTTGCCGCGGTTGCGGATCCCGACGAACTTCGCGCACAGGGGACGAAGAAGCGCTGGGAAGAAAAAATCGATTCAGAAATCAAAGCGTTTCAGGACCCGCGACGGATCATTGAGGATAAATCGATAGACGTTGTTTCCGTCGCGTCGGTGAATCATTGGCATGCTCTGCTGACTCTCTGGGCGGCGGAGGCGGGAAAGCATGTTTACGTGGAGAAGCCGTGTTGCCACACGAT